>JAGVLI010000157.1 GCA_020054355.1 Planctomycetales bacterium
CCGGCGGCGCGGCGCTGGGACCCGTGGGGGCCGTGGTTGGGGCCGTCATCGGTGGTATCGCCGGCGGCTTGGCGGGTAAGGAAGTCGCGGAGGTCATTGACCCCACGGCCGAGGACAGGTACTGGAGCAAGCAGTACCGCAGCCGGCCCTACGTGGCCAAGGGCGACAAGTACGAAGTCTACCAACCCGCGTACCACTATGGCATTACGGCCCAGCAGAAGCACGCGAACAAGTCGTTCGCTGAAGCCGAACCCAGCCTGCGCCGCGGTTGGAACAAGGCACGAGGCGCATCGACCCTGGGCTGGGACCAGGCCCGAAATGCCGTCCGCGACGCCTACGACCGCACGCTCCAGCTCCGCGAGGAACAGCTCCGCGCCACCAAGACGCCGGTGCAGACCGGCGAAGTAAAAGTGCGGAAGGAAGTCGTCAGTGAACATAAGACGATCGACGTGCCGGTGGAGCGCGAGGAGGTGGTGATCGAGCGGCGGCCGGCTTCGCGCCAGACTGGCGCTGCCGATTTCCGCGCCGAGGAAATCCGCGTCCCAGTATCGGGCGAGCAAGTTCGCGCCGATAAGCAGACGGTCGTCAAGGAAGAAGTGTCGGTCGGCAAACGCAAAGTGCAGGGCAACGAAAGGGTGTCGGGCACCGTACGCAAGGAAGAACTGCGGCTCGAGGAGACCGGCAAGGCGAAGGTGCGCGGCAACATCGGCAAGAAGCCGGGCCGCTGAAGCTGGTCCTCGGGGCGACCGCCCGAAGTGCATCCTCGGACAACACCAGCCGGGCAGAGCCGATCTGCCCGGCTTGCATCATATCAGGAGAGCGAGTCATGAAACCGCGCGTCTTGTGGGAACTGCTCCAGGAAGCGGGCAACGAGTGGCTTGAGGATAAGGCCCCCCGCCTGGGCGCGGCCCTGGCTTACTACACGATCTTCGCACTCGCGCCGTTGCTGTTAATTGTGATCGCGGTCGCTGGATTTGTCTTCGGCGAAGACGCCGCCCGCGGCGAATTGTTCGAGCAGATCCGCGGGCTGGTCGGCGATCGAGGGGCGGCGGCCATCGAAGCCATGGTCGCCAACGCGAATCAGAAGGAAGCGAATACCCTGGCCACGATCGTCGGCGTCGCCATGCTGTTGGTTGGCGCGGCGGGACTCTTCGGGCAGCTGCAGGACGCCTTGAATACCGTGTGGGAGGTCCAGCCCAAACCCGGTCGCGGCCTCTGGGGCTTCCTGCGCGACCGGTTCCTTTCCTTCACGATGGTCCTGGGTTGCGCCTTTCTGCTGCTGGTTTCCCTGGTCGTCAGCGCCGTGCTGGCGGCGCTAGGCAGCCTGTTCGGGGACTGGCAAGCGAGCGTCGTCGGCCAGCTCATCAATATCGCGGTCTCCTTCGGCGTCATCACCGGGCTGTTCGCCATGATCTATCGCTTCCTGCCCGACGTGCAGCTCGCCTGGAAGGACGTCTGGCTCGGGGCGGCGATCACCGCGCTGCTGTTCACGGTCGGCAAATGGCTGATCGGCCTCTACCTGGGCCACAGCTCCATCGGCTCGGCTTACGGCGCCGCGGGTTCCCTGGCGGTGCTGCTGGTCTGGCTCTACTACTCCGCACAGATCTTCCTGTTTGGGGCCGAACTGACCAAGGCCTACGCCGACAAGCACGGCTCGCGCATCGTGCCGCTGCCGAACGCCGAGCCGGTGACGGAGAAGGCCCGCGCGCGGCAGCGCATACCGCACCCGCCAGGGAAGGAGCTTGCACCGCACTGATTATCGCCCTCGCGGCAGGTCCGGCGAGCAAAGCCGGGCCTATCGCGCTTGCCCGCCACCGGGGAGCGCGCACTCTGGCCGTTTGGGCGAAGCAAACCCGCCTGTGCGTGAGATAAGATGAGACGACTCAGATACGAGCTTGGCAAATCGGGGTGCGTTGCGTCAAGACCGGCAGCACCCGCCGGCGCGGTCCCGGGATGACCTGCCGATTCATCGGACAGGCCCGAGGAAGACGCAAGTCTGTTACTCACCAGAGATGGGTCCGGCTCGGCTTCAGGCCAGTGGTGGGCGAACGGCTGGCTGTAGTTTGTGAGCCGGCACCCGGCGCACGCCCCACACCAGCCCAAGTCGCTCCAGCAGCCGGATCAGCCGGAAACTGCCGTCAATTTCCCACCAGAAAAATCCTGCCTGGGCGGCGTGGGGGTAGTGGTGATGATTGTTGTGCCAGCCATCGCCGAGCGTGATGATCGCCAACAGCATGCTGTTGCGGCTTTGGTCCGGCGTCGGGTAACGCCGCGAGCCGATCATGTGACTTAGCGAGTTGATGACGGCAGCGCCATGCACCGCGATCGCGGCCGTCAGGCAGAAGTCCAGCCACACCATGCTCCAGCCGCCGACCAGCCAGCAGGCCCCGGCCAGCAGCAGGCCCGGCAGCAGCCAGAAGCGCTCCAGCCAGACCAATTCGGGATAACGGCGCAGGTCGCGGACGCTGCCCCAGTCGGGATCCTCCAGGGTGGCGAACATCCAGCCGGCGTAGGACCAGAGGAAGCCGCCCTGAAGCGGCGAATGGGCGTCTTCCACCTCGTCGGAGTGCCGGTGATGGTGGCGATGGATGGCGGCCCACCAGAGCGGCCCCCGCTGCAGGTTGGCGCAGCACAGGCAAGCGAGCACGAACTGGCCGACGCGGCTGGTCTTGAAGCTGCGGTGGGCGAAGTAGCGATGATAGCCGATGGTCGTGATCAGACCTCGGGCGTACATGATTGCCGGAAAAAGCAGCCAGTCCAGCCAGGTCGCGCCGGTGAAAAACACTCCCAGCGCGCCGAGATGGATCAGGATCAGGAACCAGGTTCCCCGCGCCGAGTTGTAAAGAATCCACGGCCACGAACGATAGGGACTCGGCAACAACGAGGAGCGCGGCATTTCCGCCGGCTGGCGCGAATGGGCAGCTATCGGCACATCAGGCTTATTCTCGGCTAAATCAGCCATCAGGCTGCTGTATGGCGATTCTTTCAGATGCTCACCATTCGCGGCACGGGCTGCGGCTGTAACCGCCAGGGGAGTGTCATGAGTTGTGGACATCGACTTCCTTCCGATCCTGTGTGTTTCGAGTGAAATCCGCAATACTCGTGCCGCTACAGATGAATTTCGGCGACGACTCGAACCCAGCAGGGCTGTCACCATACAGGAAGCGCCGCGAAAATGCGCCGGCGAGAGACTGGCTCGTCAGCGGCTGGCCGCGGCGCTGTTGAACGACAATAGAAATGTCCGGTCTTAACGCGATAGAAATGTCCTCTTTGCACGCGGCAAGGAGGATTTGTGTCTATCGACGTGCTGCGAGA
>JAGVLI010000268.1 GCA_020054355.1 Planctomycetales bacterium
CTCATGGCCCGGCTGGCGGCCTCCCTGGAACGGGGCTTTACGCAGCGTTTCAAGGAACCGCTGCCCGCCAGGCTGGATCGCCTGGAGCAGGAGACCGCAGCGCTGCTGCCGGCGCACGTCCAGCGGCGCTGGAAGATCATCCTGGTCGCGGCGCGCGGCGAACACTTGCGCCGGACTCAGTCGGCCATCTGGCACCTGGTTGAGGAGCCGGCCCTGGAGGTTCAATCCAGGATCAACGAGAATGACAATCCCTTCGCTTACCTCGTCGATTTGTTCGACTTCCGGCACCGCCTCGATGACGACGATGAGGCGGTCGAAGTGTCGCTCCCGGACTGGCTCCTGCAACAGGCCGAGGGCCGTACCCTGGTACTGACCAACGACGCCAGGGCTGCCCAAGAGGCCGCCGCCAAGCTGGTCGATCCGGACTTGGCCAGCAGCGCGGACTTGCTGAAACAGGGCAAGACGAAGGAGGCGGAAAAGCTGCTCGACGAGTTGCTGAAAAAGCCGGAGCATCAGCGGAACTATCACCTCGGCCTCGCGGTCGGCCAGTTACTCTACGAACACAAGCAGTTCGAGGCGTTGCACCGGCTGATGGAGGGCCAGTGCATCCAGCAGCCCGCCGATGCCCGCAAGTTCAACCTGCTGGGCCTGGCCCTGCTCGACCGCCAGCCGCGCGAAGCCGCCGGTGCCTTCAAGAAGGCGATCCGCTGCGATCTGTCCTACGGACCAGGCTATCTGAACCTGGCCCAGGCTTATCGGCTGGGCAATGACACCCCCTCGGCAGTCGCCTGCCTGCGGCGCTACCTCCACATACAATCGTTCGGCCCGCATGCGGCGGACGCCGCCCGGCGGCTGACCGCCCTGGAGGCCGAAAACCGCTGAACCGCTTGCGGTTTAGCACGGACACTCCGAACGGCGCCCGCGCCGCTTTAACTCTGGACAGCGGACCCCGGACTTGCTATCCCTACACTGCACAAATCGCAGGTTGACCCAGGTGTCGGGTTCGCGGGGGCGAACCGTGGACCTGTCCGATCCTTCCAGAGACAGAAAGGAATGAAGCTGCAATGACTCACACTGTCTGCGAACCCTGCTACGATTGTAAATACACCGATTGCTGCGTCGTTTGTCCGGTCGAGTGCTTCTATCAAGACGACACGATGCTCTGGATCGACCCGGTGGATTGCATCGACTGCGAAGCCTGCGTGCCGGAATGCCCGGTAGAGGCCATCTTCGCCGAGGCCAACGTGCCCTCGCAATGGACCCAGTTCACCGAGATGAACAAGGACAAGTCCGCGGCCCTCAAGGCGGCCGGCGGCGCCCAGATCACCGAGAAGCAGGACGCCAAGGAAGGGCCGGGCTGCAAGAAGAAATAAACCCTGCACCGCTTGCGGCTTAGCACGAATCGCGAAGAACGAACAATGTTCGTGAAAAAACGGCACGCGCTGTTAGTTTGACCTGTCATTGTCCGTTCTTCGCGATTCATCACCATGACCCGTCCCGCCGTCCTGCTGTTGCAGCTGGGCACCCCCGACGCCCCCACGCCGTCCGCGTTGCGCCGCTATCTGCGCCAGTTCCTCGGCGATCCGCGCGTCATCGAGGCGCCGCGCCTCCTCTGGTGGTTCATCCTCAACTTTCGCATCCTGCCGACGCGACCTCCGGAATCCGCCGCCAAGTACCGCCGCATCTGGGACGAAAAGACCGGCTCCCCCCTGCTCCACATCACGCGCTTGCAAACCGAAGCGTTGCAAAAACAGCTTCCGGACCTGCCCGTGCGTTTCGGCATGCAGATCGGCAATCCGCCGGTCGGCCAGGTGCTGCACGAACTGATCGAGCAGGGCATCAACCGCGCGATCGTGCTGCCCATGTACCCGCAATACTCGGCCACCACGACCGCTTCGGCGATGGATGCCCTGTTCCACGCCTTGATGAAGGAACGGCGGGTGTCGGCGCTGCGGATCGTGCCGCCGTACTACGACCACCCGGCCTATCTCGATGCCGTGACGGCCGTCATCCGCGACGAGCTGGCCAAGCTGCCGGCCGAGCCGGAACACTACCTCCTGAGCTTTCATGGCATCCCGATCAAGTACGCCCAGCGCGGCGACCCGTATGCCACGCACGTCAAACGCACCACGTTCCAGCTGATCGAACGTCTCGGCTGGCCGCGTGACCGCTGGACGCAGTCGTTTCAGTCGCTCTTCGGCCGGGACCGCTGGCTGAAGCCCTACACCGACGACACGCTGCGCGGCCTGGCCCGGCGGGGGATGAAGCGGGTCTTCGTGGCCACGCCGGGCTTCACTACCGATTGCCTGGAAACCATCGACGAGATCGGCCACGAATCCGCGGAGGTGTTCCGCCAGGCCGGCGGCGAACAGTTGATTCGCTGTCCCTGCCTGAACGATCATCCCGCCTGGATCGCCGCCCTGCGTACAATCGTCACGCAGGAGGGTCAGGGCTGGTTGTGAGCGCCGCTGGCGGCTTCGGACGCCGCCGCTCGCGCTTTAACCCAAGTTCAACAGCTGTAAGCCCAAAACCCCCTGTTTTTCGCCGTAAGTCCTGATTTGCCAACGCGCGTTTTCCCAAAACCCTTGTAGTGTAGAAAATATCATTCTGGCCTTGCCGCCGCCCACCCC
>JAGVLI010000562.1 GCA_020054355.1 Planctomycetales bacterium
AGCGCGAGCGCCATCGGCGCCAGGAACGAGCAGCCCTGGCCGCTGCCGGTGAAGACAATCAGGTATTGCAGGTAGTCCGGCGGATTCAGCGCCCCGATCATCACGATCAGCCCGGTCAGCCCGGTCACGCCGTAGCTCAGCCGCTTGATGGTCTTCTCCGAGACGTCCGGATTGATGCTGCGCTGATAGATGTCGCGCACCAGGCTGGAACTCATCATCAACAGGAACGCCGCCACCGTGGACATGATGGCCGCGTAGGGCGCTGCCAGCAGCATGCCGGCGACCAGCGGATGCGCGATCTTGCGCGTCATGGCCGGCATGATGCTGTCCGGCTGTCCTTCCGTGCCGATCTCCCGCAGGTACTCCGTCGGGAAGATGGAGCGCGCGCACACGAAGATGACCAGCAGGCACAAGTAGGTCAGCAGGTAGTAGCCGCCCACCAGCATCAGCGCCCGGCGCAGGCTGGGCGTGTCCTTGAACGACATCATCCGCACCATGCCGCTCGGCTGCCCGGGCGACATCAGCGACCACATCAGGAACATGGACAGCGCCATGCCCACCGGCAGATAGTTCTTCGGCCCCGGCCCGTAGACCAGGGCGGGGTCTTGCTGGCGCAAGCGCTCGGTAGCTGCCGCCAATCCTTGATACTGGGTGCCCTCCGGCCCCTGGATCGGCTCGACCGCACGAACCGCCAGAAAAGCCATCAGCACGACGCCGACCAGCATCACCAGCCCTTCGAGCACATCGGTCCAGGTGACGGCCCAGAACCCGCCATAAGTGGTGTAACCCACCACCGTCACGGCAAAAAGCAGCAGACCGATCGCATAGCCCTTTTCCTTCGGCCCGCCCAGCAGCTGCACCTTCTGCGAGGGAAACTTGACCTGTTTGGTCATTTCCTTCTCGCCAACCTGAAAATGCACCTGGACGGATTGATTTTCAATCACCGTCGTCTTCGCCGGCAGGTAGCGGGCCTGCTCGTCGGGCAACGGCGTCCGCTGCCGATCCGTGCTGCCATCGGCCAACTGGAAATGCAGCATCAGGTTCTTGCCGGCATCGACCTCGGCATGCTGGAATTCCGCCTGCGCCGGCGGCAAGTCCAGGGCCGCGTCGATCACCAGCCCACCGGCCTTGAACTGCGCGACCAGGTTGAAAGCGACGAACAGCAGGATCAGCCCGGAGGCCGTCAGCCCCAGCATGGGCGAGTGAAAGCGGTCGCGGAACACGTCCGGCACGGTGACGGCTCCGGAGATTCTCGCCACCTGGTTGAGGCGCTTGCCGAGCAGCGCCATGGTCGTGATCGGCACCACCATGTAGCTGCAAATCCACAGCGCCATGATCCAGCCGTTGGAGTAGATCAGCGAGGGAAAGCCCATGAAGGTGCCGCCGCTGATGGCGGTGGCCGCCACGGTCAGCGCCAGCACCCAAGCGCCCAGTCCCCGGTTGCCGAGGAAGTATTCCTTGACGAAGCTGCCGCGCGTCAGGAAGCGGTGCGAGACGATGCCCAGCAGCAGCACGCCGATCAGGTAGCAGCCGAAGGCCACCAGCACTTGCTGGCTTGCCGGAGACAGGTCAAGCCCCATCGCGCGGTTCCTCCTCGGCTTCGCTCCCCAAGTCGTCGTCGTGCATGACGAACGTACCGAAGAACAAGGTCCAGGCGGTGCAGAGCAGCCAGGGCAGGAAGATGCCGAAGCAAACCCAGTCCGGCAGGCCGGCGACCTGCGCGAAGTTGTCGCCGGTACGGACAGGAACCACGCCGTGGCGCACCAGCCAGCTTTCGGGCGCGTGCTGGTAGCCGAACACGAAGCAATAGCCGACGGTCCAGCACAGGGCGGCCGCCCAGACGATCAGGGTCAGCACCGCTTCCCGCCGGGCATGGCGCAGCAGACGGCGCGCGGCTTCAGGATCGGACATGTGTACCTCGCCGGTCCAGGAAAGTTCAGCAGCAATTCTAGTTTAGCCGCGCGCCAACGGCGAGCGCGCCGGCCCCAGGTGACGATACACCAGCACCTCCTCGGCGAGGCGCTGCAAACGGCCCCAGGGGAGTAACGGCCGCTGCAACGGCCCGCTGCGCTCGTACCATTGGCGCAGCCGTTTCAGCAGATACCGCCGACGCGGGCGGGGTCGCAGGCCGATGGGCAGCAACAGGTGGGTAACGAAGGACAGGTTGCAGGGAATGAAGTCCGGGCCGAGCAGCCGGGCATTTTCCTGCGATTCCACGCCGGCATACGAACTGCCGTCGCCGTGCGGTACGTGCGCGTAATCGTGGTTCTGGTGGATGACCGTCGTGCAGAAGGTGGCATCGATGACCGGCACGCCGCGCTGCCTGGCGTTGGCGATCATCCAGTTGTCCCAGCCTTGCCGGCCGACGGCGAACGCGGGCAGCTCTTCGAGTCCGCTGCCATGCGGCAGGACGAAATAATCGCTGCCTGCCGGTCGATGCAACTTCCCGTGCCGGGCGACATGCCGGCGCAGTTTCCCTTCCCAGTCGAGATCGTCGAAGTCCCAGGGAACCGGCAAGTCCACATCCCAGCGCTGGCCGACCAACAGGAAGGCAGCGGATTCAATGCGGCGCACGGCCTGCACGAAGTCCGGCAACAGGATAATGTCCGCGTTGACGTAGCAGAGCAATGGCTGCTCGGCGAGGTCCGCCGCTCGGCGAAACACCGAATCGAGCAGCGGCGTGCCGAAGCGATTGCAACTCACATCCGCCGTCCACTGCACGCCGAGTTCCTCGGCAGCGGGCCGCACGTCCGCTTCCACGCCGCATAGGATGACCTGGCACGCGGGTTCCAATAGTTGCCAGCTGCAAATGGCATTGCGCTGGATGACGTCGATGTGCCCCGCGAACGGCTTGGGCACGGTGAAGATGGTCAGCATGGCAGTCTCTGCCTGGGGTCTGTCCGACGAATCGAGGTCGTGAACTAGCTGATAGCTGATAGCTGATAGCTGGCAGCTAATTCAGACTTTTTTCGCGGAATCGCACTGAACGCGGTCAGCTTCACCGGGGCCGCACGATTCACCGGACAGGCCCAGAAATACTGAGTCCGAATCTTCCGACGAAGCAACCAGGAGGCGTCGCGCGCCAGCGCCGTCAGCCGATGCAGCCAGTTCGGCCCGGAATGCTGTGCTTCGGGAAACCGCAACGTCCGGCAGAAGGTCTCGGCCGGTAACCAGGCGGACAGCCGCCGGGCTTCCTCGGCCACCGCCCGGATGTACGGATAGTACACGTCCGCGCGCAGCACTCCGGACGGCTGCACGCCATAGGCCGTCAGGTCCGCGTGGAACAGCCAGGGCCGCATCTGCTTCAGTGCATGGAAGTGGTAGAAGAGCAGCGGCTGCCCCGCGACGTACACGCCCTGCCGCCCTCGGCTGAAGCGATAGTTCCCCGCGTTCCACGGTCCCACATTCGCGCCGGGATGCTGCAATACCGCGACGTTCGCAAAGCGCTCCGGCCAGTCGTCGAGGTATTTCTGATCGGCGTAGCGGCCCGGCTCGCAGCGGTCGAAGCACCATTCCAGGCAGCGCTCGCGCCACCAGTGCAAGCACGCCAGGCCTGCTTCATCCCGCCGAAAACTGACCCAACCGACGTTGTAGATGCCGCAACGGCGCATCGCTTCCAGACGCGGCGGATAGCGATGCTCGATGATGCCCACCGAGCGCTGACCCAGTTCGGCGAACAGCGGCGCGGGGTCGGCATAAAAAAACAGGTCGGCATCGAGATAGGTAACTAGCTCGATCTCAGGATGCTGCTTCAGGACGTACAACGGCAGGGCAGGCGTGCAGGTGAAATAGTATTCGACGCGCGAGCGCGCCGGCTTGACGGCAGCCAGGTCCGGGTCGGCGGTTTCCAGCGCTTCCAGGGCAATGGGCCGAACATTCGGCAGCTGGAGTTGCGACAGAATGGAAAAACAATCCGCATCGAGGCAGAGCAGCCAGAGACGGAAATCCGGACAGTGCCGTTGCAGCGACCGCACCAGCGCCAGGCCGCGCGGCAAGTAGTGACGATCCAGGTAGGTGCAGAAGGAATAGGTCACGTCCATGCTTCCCGATTCGCTGCTCACGCCGCTCCCTGGCGCTCCCGGACTTGCCGCTCGTGCTCCACGACCGACTCGGCCGTCCGCCGTATCTCGTCGTCCGTGAGCTGGGGATGGATCGGCAAGCTGAGGATTTCGCGGAAGAGCGCTTCCGTGTGCCGCAGCCGGCCGCCGACGATCACCTTCTGCTGATACCCCGGCTGCAAGTGAATCGGCAACGGATAGTGGATACCAGTCGCCACGCCGCGCTCGGCCAGGAACTCGCGCAAAGCGTCGCGACCGCTGCCCCGGATCACATACTGGTGATAGACCGTTGTCACCTGCGGCGACACGACCGGCGTCTGCCAGGAAGTCTCCGCAAGCAGTCCATCGTACAGCGCCGCCAGCTGCCGGCGGCGTTCGTTGTCCCCGGCCAGAAACTTCAACTTCACCCGCAGGATGGCGGCCTGAATCTCGTCGAGCCGAGAGTTGAAGCCCGGCCGTTCGCTCTGGAACCGCCGTCGCCAGCCGTATTCCCGCAGCAAGCGCACGCGCTCGATCAAACGAGGATGGTTGCCGGCCACCGCGCCGCCGTCGCCGCAGGCTCCGAGGTTCTTGGTCGGATAGAAGCTGAA
>JAGVLI010000309.1 GCA_020054355.1 Planctomycetales bacterium
ATCGCCGCCGACGTGGCCTTTCACCATGCCCTGCTGGATGCCAGCGGCATTGCTCCGTTGCTGGCCTTCCACGACTTGTTGACCATCTTCTTCGACCGCTTTCGCCGCAGCCTGGCCAAGGGCGACTGGGAGAACGGTATGAAACAGCACCAGCAGATCATCGACGCCCTGCGCGACGGCGACCTGACGCTGGCCAGCGACATTCTGGCCAGCCACACGGAACATCACCGGAAGTTGGTGTAACGGCCCGAAGCGGTTCGCGGATGTCGGTCAGCGTTGCGGAAATCCGAAAGGACTTTCAGATGGACGGCCTGCACCATCGTTTGCTCTCGCCCTGGCCGACGCACTTGCTCTCCTTCCTCGTTGGGCTGGGCCTGCTGGCGCTGGCCCAGGGGCAAGACGCCGCTCCGAAGCCAGCCGACGCGCGAGCCGCATACGCCGCCGTGGTCCAGCCGCTCGTCAAGCGCTATTGCCTGGACTGCCATTCGACGAAGGCCAAGAAGGGCAGCCTCGACCTGGAACGCTTCGGCGCGCTCGAGCAGGTGCGGAAAGACATCAAGCCCTGGCAGCAGACCATCGAGATGCTCGAAGCCGGCGAGATGCCGCCCAAGGGCAAGCCACAACCGACTGCCGACGAACGCAAGCAACTGATCGCCTGGATTCGCAGCTTTCTGGATGCCGAGGCTCGCGCCCGCGCCGGCGATCCCGGCTACGTCCCGCTCCGTCGCCTGAGTAACGCCGAATACGATGCCACGATCCGCGACCTGACCGGAGTGGACCTGCGGCCGACGCGCGAATTCCCCGCGGACGGTGCGGCTGGCGAGGGCTTCACCAATGCCGCCGAGGCTCTCACGGACATTTCACCCGCCTTGCTCACCAAGTACCTCAATGCCGCCAAGGACATCGCGGAACACGCGGTCCTCCTGCCAGACGGGTTTCGTTTCTCTCCCGGCAAGACCCGCCGCGACTGGACCGACGAAGCCACGGCTCGGCTCCGCAAATTCTATGCGGAGTACACCACCGACGGCCGATTGTCCTTCCAACCGTACCTTTTGGCTACGGTGCGCCACCGCGAAGCGCTGACCACCGGCAAAATCACTCTGAACGAGGCGGCGGCAAAGGAGAAGCTGAATCCGAAGTACCTGGGTGTGCTCTGGCAGACCCTGACGGATAAGTCGCCTTCCCAGCCCCTCGATTCGATCCGCGCCCGCTGGCGGGAAGCGTCCGAGAAAGATGTTGTTGCGCTGACGGCAGAGATTGCGGCCCGGCAAAAGAAGGCCTGGAAGTTCGTGCCGATCGGCAGCTACCGTTACGGCGCCACGGTCCGGCAAGTGGCCAACGATCCTCCGGCCCTCGCGGCGCCGAGCGGAGAAGCCTACGAGGAACTGCTCCGAGGTCAGGCAGCCTTCCGGAAGTGCTTTCCCTGGTACATCTGCTTTCCCAACGTCGTCCCCACCGACGAGGTGGTGAGCCTGAAGATGTTCCACCGCGAGGACGAACCGCTCACTCGGTTATTCCTGGACGAGGCGCAACAGCGCCGCCTCGACCGCCTCTGGGACGAACACCGCTTCATCAGCCAGCAGCCGTTGGCCGAGAATGCCTACCTGCCGCAGTTCATCGGCTATGTGACCCAGGATCAACCAAAGGAACTCCTGGCCTACTTCGAGGGGCAGCGGGGAGCCTTTCAGAAGCGGGCTGATGTGTTCGAGAAGGACGTGGCCGCCGCGCTTCCGAAGCAGCAGGCAGCGTTGCTCGACTTCGCCAGCCGAGCCTATCGTCGGCCGCTGCACGACAAGGAGAAGACCGAACTGCTGGGTCTGTACCGCACACTTTCCCAGGCGAGCGGGGGTGCGTCAGCCCCCCGTGTTTCCCACGACGAAGCCTTGCGCGGCGTGCTGGCCAGGGTGCTGGTGTCACCCGCGTTCCTGTTCCGGATCGAGCAAGCCCCGCCTGGAAAGGCCGCCGGTTCCATCAACGACTGGGAGCTGGCCACCCGGCTCAGCTACTTCCTGTGGTCGTCCGCTCCCGATGAGGAACTGCGCCAGCTCGCCGCTGCCGGTCAGCTGCGCGATTCCAAGATGCTCGCGGAACAAGTAAGACGGATGCTCAAGGACGACCGCGTCCGCTCGCTGGCCATCGAGTTCGGCACGCAGTGGCTGCATGTCCGCGGTTTCGACGAATTGAAGGAGAAGAGCGAAAAGCTGTTCCCGACCTTCGACGCCAAGCTGCGCCAGGCGATCTACGAGGAATCGATTCTCTTCTTCCAGGACCTGTTCCAGGGCGACCGCTCGGTACTCCAAATCCTCGACGCGGACCACACGTTCCTCAATGAAACGCTGGCCAAGCACTACGGCATCCCGGGAGTCACCGGCCCGCAGTGGCGGCGAGTGGAAGGGGTGCGCAAGCACGGCCGAGGCGGCATCCTCGGCCTGGCCAGCGTACAGGCGAAGCAAGCCGGGGCATCGCGCACCAGCCCCGTCCTCCGGGGCAACTGGGTGGTGGAAACGCTGCTCGGCGAAAAACTGCCGCGCCCGCCGGCCAACGTGCCGCAACTGCCGGAAGTGGAAGGCACCGACAAGCTGACCATGCGTCAGCAGGTCGAGAAGCACGCCAGCGTGCAGGAATGCGCTGTCTGCCATCAGCGGATCGATCCGTTCGGCTTCGCCCTGGAACGCTATGACGCGATTGGCCGTCGGCGCGAGAAAGACCTTGGCGGGCTGGCGATCGATGCCCGGGCCAAGCTGAAGGACGGCACGGAGTTCGAGGGCATCGACGGCTTGCGCACCTACCTGGTGACCAAGAAGCAGGACGTGATCGTGAAGCTCTTCTGCCGCAAGCTGCTGGGCTACGCACTCGGGCGCTCCGTGACGCTTTCGGACCAGTCCTTGATAGACGAAATGGTAGTAGAGTTGAACCAGAATCACGGGCGGGTCTCGGCTGCCATCCTGACGATTGTTCGTAGCCCGCAATTCCGGATGATTCGGGGCAGAGACTTTGCGGAGTGAGCGATCTGTCGCGAGCCTCCTTATCTGTTTTAGAATAGCCTGATGTTCGTGGGGCCTCGATCAAGTGGTGGAATGAAGATGGCACAGACAATCGATGTGACCGGGCTTTCGCGTGAGGCGATCCGAACGGTCGAATCGCTGGTTGGAATGCTCCGCGAGTGTCAGCGGCAGTCTGCCGCGGGTTCACTCTCGATCTTTGATTTGTTTGGTAAAGCCGAAGTGCAGCGGACTGGCGCGGACATCGCGGAACAACTCCGAGTGGAACGCGAATCGTGGGGCGAATCGTGATCTACGCCGATGCCAATGTGATCATTCGCTTGCTCGAAGGAGATGCCGCGACCCGTGCTCCGCTCGAAGCGCGTCTGCTGCCGCATCGCGGCGCAGTCGGCTTCCTGCATACATCGCGACTATCCTGGCTGGAATGTCGCGTCAAGCCGTTGCGGGCATGCGATACCAAACTGCTTGCACTTTACGATGCGTTTTTTTCTTCTCCAGAGGTTGAAGTGCGCGAAATCTCCCGCACGGTAGTCGAGAAGGCAACGGAGCTGCGGGCCGCGCTCAACGTCAAGACCCCGGACGCTCTGCATCTTGCCAGTGCAATTATCTCAGGGGCAAGCGCGTTTCTGACGGGCGACAAGGCGCTCCAGCGATGCACGGAAGTCCTGGTGGAAGTACTCTAGCGGCTCCATGCAGTGGCCTTCCAGTTTGTTGCAGACGCCGCGTTCGCACCACAAAACACAACGAGGCACACCATGAACCGAATCACTCATCCACTATCCCGCCGCGCCTTCCTCCGTGGCCTCGGCGTGAGCATGGCCCTGCCGTGGCTAGAGTCAGTGCCGGTCTGGGGCGATGATCGACCGAAGAATGCCTCGTCGGAACCGCCAGTGCGGTTCGCTTGCTTGTTCTCCGGCAATGGCTTTCACAGCAAGGAGTGGTGGGCCAAGAGCGAAGGCGCGAACATGGAGCTCGGCAAGGTGCTGGAGCCGTTGCGGCCACACCGCGAAAAGCTGCTGTTCCTGCGCGGGCTATACAACCAGGAAGCGTTGATCGGCGGCATCCACAGCTGCCAGACCGGGAACCTGCTGACCGGGGCGCACCTGGCGCCCGCCGGCGAGATCAAGTCCGGCATCAGTTGCGACCAGGTGATCGCCGAACGGCTGAAGGACCAGACCAAGGTGCCGAGCCTGGTGCTGGGCTGCGAGCCGTCGATCGCGGCGATCCACAAGAACTACTCGATGATCTACAGTTCGCACATTTCGTGGAGTTCCGCGACCACGCCCACCCCGCTAGAGCTTTACCCGGCGCTGGCCTTTGACCGGCTGTTCCGCGACGAGGTCGGCCGGGCCGACAAGAGCGTGCTGGACGCGGTCATCGAGGATACGCGCGGCCTGCGCAACAGCGTGAGCAAGTCCGACCAGCGGCGGCTCGACGAATACCTTGCTTCCGTCCGCGAAGTGGAGCAGCGAATCGCCCAGGCGGGCAAGGCGGGCAAGCTCCAAGGTTGGCGGCCGACGCTGGCCAAGCCCGACATGCCCCGTCCCGCCGACGGCATCCCGCAGGACATCGACCAGCACATGCGGCTGATGTGCGACATCCTCGTCCTCGCGTTCCGGACCGACACCACCCGCGTCTGCACCCTCAAGCTGAATAACGATCACTCGTCGCTTCGCTTCCCGCACCTGAAGGTGGATTACATGATCCACCATCTCCTGTCGCACAGCGACGGCGCGGACTGGCTGAAGGTCAATCGCTTCTTCACCGAACAGGTGGCCTACATCGCCAACAAGCTGGACCAGGTGCAGGAAGGCGAGCGGACGCTGCTGGACAATTCCATGATCCTGTACTGCTCCAGCATGATGACCGGCAACCACAACAACGACCAGTTGCCGGTGGTGCTGGTGGGCCGAGGCGGCGGGCAGATCAAGACCGGCCGCATCCTCGACTACCTGGGCAAGCCGAACCGCAAGATGTGCAGTCTCTACCTGTCGCTGATGGACAAGGCGGGCGTGCGCCTAGAGCGCTTCGGCGACTCGAAGGAGCGGCTGGCGGAGATTTGAACGAACACACACCAACGAGAATGACGACATGAACGTCAACGGTATCTCTCCGACCGTCGCCGTGACCGACTATACGTTCGAGTCCCTGGACACGGAACG
This sequence comes from Planctomycetales bacterium, assembly GCA_020054355.1. Classification (GTDB taxonomy): domain Bacteria; phylum Planctomycetota; class Planctomycetia; order Gemmatales; family Gemmataceae; genus JAGVLI01. The sequence continues at coordinate 5,165 of JAGVLI010000309.1, forward strand.
GGCCATTCTGGAGCCGCTGGGCTTCACGGTCGTTGGCCGCCGCTGCCGGACTCCGCCGGAGTTGATTGATCTCGTCGAGGAGGCGGACGGTGTCATCACGCAGTTTGCCCCGGTCAATGCCGCCGTGATCGAGGCGATGCGCCGCGCCCGGGTCATCGTCCGCTACGGCATCGGCGTGGACAATATCGACCTGGACGCTGCCCGGGCGCGCGGCATTCCGGTGTGCAACGTGCCCACCTACTGCCTCGACGAGGTCGCCGACCACACCTTGGCCTTGCTGCTGGCCCTGACGCGACAAGTCGTTTCGCACTGCACCCACATTCGCGGCGGCCAGTGGGGCGGGGCTACCCGGCTCACCGCGATGCACGCCTTGAAGGAACTGACCGTCGGCATCGTCGGCTTCGGCCGGATTGGCCGGGAAGTGGCGGGCAGGCTGCGCGCCTTCAAGTGCCGGGTGTTGGCGGCGGACCCAATGGTCCCGCCGACTGAGATCGAGCGGGCCGGCTGCACGCCGGTGAGTCTGGATGAACTGCTGCGCAGCGCCGACGTGGTGTCGCTGCACTGCCCATCCACCGCCGGGACGCGCCGCCTGATCGACCGCACGGCCCTGGCCAAGATGAAGCGCAGCGCCCTGCTCATCAATGTGGCGCGCGGCGACGTCGTGGACTCGGAAGCACTCGTCGAAGCGCTGCAAGATGGGCGGCTCGGTGGCGCTGGCCTGGACGTCTTCGACCCCGAACCGATACCGCCCGACCATCCGCTGCTCGGCATGAGCAACGTCATCCTGACTCCGCACATCGCCTCGGCGAGCGTACCGGCGGCGACCGCCTTGCGGACAATGGTTGCCCAGACCGTGGTCAAGGCGCTGCGCGGCGAGCCTCTGCCCAACGTGGTCAATGGAGTCAACGGGATAAGGGTTTGAACGGCTTAACGTTGCCTTCGGTACGGCAACCACCGGGGAACATGCTGATGAAAGTGGACCTGACGAACAAAGTTGCCCTGGTGACGGGCGCGGCGCAGAACATCGGCAAGGCCATCGCCGACACCCTGGCGGCCAACGGCGCGCGCGTCGTTTACGCCGACATCAATGAAGCGGGCGCCCGCCGCGCGGCTGCCGCCTCGCCGGGAAGCATGGCCGTCGCACTCGATGTCACCAACGACGCTCAAGTGCAGAGTGTCGTCCCGCAACTCGCTCGCGAACTGGGCGGACTGGACATCCTCGTCAACAACGCGGGCGGCAATACCACGACTCGCGTCACCATCGACGATTTTCCCCGGTCCGAATGGGACCGACTGCTGGCCGTCGATCTGACGAGCGTCTATGTGCTCAGCCAGGCGGCCGCTCGTGTCATGAAAGTCAAAGGTTCAGGCAGGATCATCAATATCGCGTCGGTGATGGGCCTGGTGCCGGCCCGCCTCCAGTGTGCGTTCGTCGCCGCCAAGGCCGGCGTCGTGAATCTCACGCGAGCGATGGCGCTGGAACTGGCACCCCACGGCATCCTGACCAATGCCGTCGCTCCAGGGTCGATCCTCACCGATGGCACCCGCGAGCTGTTCTACGGCAAGGGCGCGCAGTTCGAGAAGTTCGCCCAGGGAATGCTCTCTCACATCCCCCTGGGGCGGCCCGGCGAACCGCAGGAAATCGCCCATGCGGTGCTGTTCCTAGCAGCGCCGGAAAGCAGTTACATCAACGGACACACCCTCACGGTCGATGGCGGCTGGACGGCCGGTTTCACCCGCGACTTTTGAAGACACCCATGACCTCCCTGACGCCTGAAAGCATCGCCACGGCGCGGAATCTGTCCCCTTCCGTGGACGCTGCCCTGGAACAGACCACGCTCCGCAAGGTGAGCTTGCGCCTGATCCCGTTCCTGTTCGTGCTGTACGTGATTAACATCCTCGACCGGGCCAACATCGGCATCGCCAAGCTGCAGATGCTGGACGATCTGGGCATGAGCGAAGCTGCCTACGGACTGGGGGCCGGCATCTTTTACGTGGGCTACTTGCTCTTCGAGGTGCCCAGCAATCTCATCTTGCACCGGATCGGGGCACGGGCCTGGATCGCGCGCATCCTCGTGACCTGGGGCCTGATCTCGTCCGGCATGATGTTCGTCGTCGGGCCGTGGAGCTTTTACCTGCTGCGCGTGCTGCTGGGCGTGGCCGAGGCGGGCTTTTTTCCCGGCATTATCCTTTACCTTAGCCACTGGTTCCCGGCGCGGGAACGCGCCCGCGCGGTGGCGACGTTCATGACCGCCGCGGTGATTGCCAGTCTCGTCGGCAACCCGATCTCCGGGGCGATCCTGCAGTTCATGGACCGAACCGGCGGACTGGCAGGTTGGCAGTGGGTCTTCTTGCTGGAAGGGATGCCCGCCGTCGTCCTGGGATTCATCACCCTGCACTTTCTGACCGATCGTCCCGCACAGGCGCGCTGGCTGACCGAGGCCGAACGGAACTGGCTCGCGCGGCGCATGGATTTCGAGGAAAGTTCGCGGCACGAGCGTCACGGACTGAGCCTGCTGAGCGCGCTGGCGCATGGCCGAGTCTGGCTGTTGATCGCCGTCTACTTCACGGTCGCCTTCGGCGACAACTGCTACGGCTTCTACTTGCCCTCGCTCCTCCAGGAGCGGTTCCCCGCCTGGAACAAGTTCGAGATTGGCCTGCTGGCGGCGGTGCCAAGCCTTTTGGCCATCACCGGAATGGTACTGATCGGGGCGCATTCGGACCGCACCGGCGAACGGCGCTGGCACGTCGCCGGGCCGGCCTTCCTGGCAGCCGGCGGCTGGGTGCTGGTCGTCTTCGCTCCATCGCCGTGGCTGTTCGTCCTGGGCCTGGGACTGGCTTCCACGGGCATGAAGAGCATGTTGCCCACGTTCTGGTCGCTGCCCACGGCGTTCTTGAGCGGCACCGCCGCCGCGGGCGGCATCGCGCTCATCAACTCGGTGGCCAACCTCGGCGGCTTCCTTGGCCTCAACCTGATTGGCCAAATCAAGGAACGCACCGGCAGCTACAACTCCGGTTTGCTGGTGGTAGCCGCGTTCTTGTGCGTCGGCGGTCTGCTGGTCCTTGGCGTGCGACACGATGGGACGCTGGAGAAGACGCAACGAAGCGGAGAATCCGGGCCGCACAACGAAGAGGTGTGACTACATGGAAATCTCGCTAACCCCAGCGCCCAGACCCCTGGCGGCCTCGAACCGGCAACAACTGTTGAAGCTCTACCGGCAGATGTTGCTGATCCGGCAATGCGAGGAGCAACTCGCGCGCTCGCATCAGCGCGGGCTGATTCACGGCGCTTGCCACACCTACGTCGGCCAGGAAGCGATTGCCGTCGGCGTCTGCGCCAACCTGCGGAGCGACGATGTGGTCTTCAGCACCCATCGCGGGCACGGCCACGCCCTGGCCAAGGGAGTACCGCCTCGGGAGTTGTTCGCGGAGCTGTTTGGCCGGCAGACGGGTTGCTCGCACGGGCGCGGCGGCAGCATGCACCTGTTTGCCCCGGAAGCCGGCCTGATGGGCACCACCGGCATCGTCGGGCCGTGCATCTTGCAGGCAGCGGGCGCTGGCTACAGCTTTCGACTGCTCAAGACCGACCGGGTGGCGGTGGCCTTCTTCGGCGATGGCGCCGTCAATAACGGCGCGTTTCACGAAGGGCTGAACCTCGCCGCCATCTGGAAGTTGCCGGTGCTGTTCGTCTGCGAAAACAATCAGTACGCGACCGAGGTTCCCTTTGCCTATGCGGCCGGCAACCCCCGCGTGGCTGCGCGCGGCGAGGCGTATGGACTGCCAGGCGTCGAAGTGGACGGCAACGATGTCCAGGCCGTGCAGTCGGCGGCGGCCGAAGCGGTCCACCGTGCCCGCCGGGGCGAAGGGGCCACGCTGCTCGAATGCAAGACCTATCGCACCCGCCCTCATGCCGAAGGGATGGGCGATTACACGTACCGCTCGCGCGCGGAAGTTGCCGACTGGAAAACCCGCTGCCCGCTTACCAGTCTCCGGCAACTGCTCCTCGAAGATCAGTTGGCGGAGGAAGCCGAGCTGACCGCCATCGAGGCCGAGGTCCAGGAGGCCGTAGAGGATGCCCAGCAATTCGCCGAGAAAAGTCCGTTGCCGGACGCTTCGACCGCGACCGCGCATGTCTACAGCCCGTGTAGTACTCCAGTCGCTGACGCGCGCACTCCGGTCGCTTACGCTCCCGGCTCGCCGGCTCGAGAGCTGACGTTCATGCAGGCCACGCTCGAAGGCCTGACGGAAGCGATGGCGCAAGACCCGACGATCTTCGTGCTCGGCGAAGGCATCGGCAAGCGCGGCGGCAACTTCAACACCACCACCGGGCTGTACGACCGCTTCGGCCCCGAGCGACTGCGGGATACGCCCATCTGCGAGCGCGGCTTCGTCGGCCTGAGCACCGGGGCCGCCATGACTGGCACCCGCCCCGTGGTGGACTTCATGTTCGTCGATTTCGTGCTCGATGCGATGGGCGAATTCATCAACCAGATCGCCAAGATGCAGTACATGAGCAGCGGCCGACTGACCATGCCGATCCTGCTGCGCGGCTGCATCGGCATCAACGGGTCCGCCGCCACCCACCACTCGGGCAGCTATTACTCCCTCTTCGCGCACATCCCGGGCCTGCGGGTGGTGGTCCCGTCGAATCCGCACGATGCCAAGGGCCTGCTCAAGCGGGCGCTGCGCTGCCACGATCCGGTGGTCTTCCTGGAACACCGCGCCTTGCTCGGCTTGAAGGGCTTGGTACCGGCCGACGACTATGAAATCGAATTCGGCCAGGCAGCCGTCGTGCGCGCAGGGACCGATGTGACGGTGGTGGCGCTTTCCATTGCGGTGCAGCACACGTTGAAGGCGTGCGCGGCCCTGGAAAAGGATGGCATTTCAGTGGAGCTGATCGACCCGCGCACCATCGCCCCTCTCGATGTGGCAACCATCGTGCAGTCGGTCCGCAAGACGGGCCGGCTGCTGATCGTCGATGAGTCCTTTGCCCCTTGCGGCATCGGCGCGGAGATTGCCGCCCAGGTGGCCGACCAGGGTTTCGACGACCTCGACGCGCCGATTCGCCGGCTGAACGGCGCGCACACGCCAACTCCTTACAGTCCGACGCTGGAAAAAGCCGTCGTCCCGAACGCGGAGACGATCGCGCAAGCGATCCGCGACCTCGTGGCCGAATAGCCGGCGAAACTTGGGATCAAACTCATGGCCATTGAAATCACCATCCCGCGTCTCGGCTGGGACATGACGGAAGGCGTGTTCGCCGGCTGGCTCAAGCAGGACGGCGATGCGGTCGCGCCTGGAGATACACTCTTCAGTCTGGAGACCGACAAGGCCACGCAGGACGTGGAAGCTATGGATCGCGGCACGCTGCGGATTGTTCCCGGCGGCCCCAGGCCCGGCGACCGGCTTGCGGTCGGAACGGTGATTGGTCACCTGGCGGCGGTGGGTGAAACAGCGCCGGTTCAGCAAGCTCCGCCTGGCGAACGAATTGCCGTAGCCTCAATGCCGCCCGCCGGTCCCGCTGTTCGTCGGCTGGCTCGGGAACTGGTGATCGACCTGCGGTGCGTTACAGGGACCGGAGCAGCCGGTCGTATCACCCCCAAGGACTTGCAGCAACATCAGCGCCCCACCGTGACAGCATCCCCGTCAGCGGCCGAAGCGCAACTCGAATCCACCCGAAGGCGGCAACCCACGATTTCGCCTCGGGCGAAGCGGTTGGCGGTGCAACGCGGTATCGCTTGGCAAGAACTCCGAGGCAGCGGGCGGACCGGCCGCATCCGAGAACGTGATGTTCGTGAGGCCGCAGGTGCCAGGCGAGCCGGGAGCGTAAGCGACCGGAGTGTCATGATTGACCGGATTGCTCCGGTCGCTTACGCTCCCGGCTCGCCTGGCTCAGCGCCAGCCACGCAAGTGCCGATCACTGCAATCCGGCGGACCATCGCCGACCGCATGTTGCACAGCGCTCAGTCCACGGCGCCGGTCACGCTGACCACCACCGTCGATGCCACCGAGTTGGTCCGCCTACGAAAGCAGTTCAAGGCCAGTGTCGCCAACGAAGCAGCGGTTGTTCCCAGCTACATCGATTTCCTCGTGAAACTCCTGGCCATCGCCCTGCAACGGCATCCGTTGCTGAACTCGCGCTGGGAGGGCGACCACATCCAGGTCGAATCGGGAATTCACATCGGTATTGCGGTGGATACCGAGGCTGGCCTGCTGGTGCCGGTGGTCCATGATGCAGGCAGCTTGAGTTTGAGGCAACTGGCCGCCAGTTCCCGCGATCTGATCGACCGTGCCCGTCAGCGTCGTCTGCGGCCCGACGAACTGCAAGGCGGGACTATTACGGTCTCCAACCTGGGGCCGTTCGGCATCGATGCCTTCACGCCGATCCTCAACCATCCGGAATGTGCGATTCTGGGCGTGGGACGCATTCAACGCCAGCCCGTCATGGTGCAGGATCAGGTAGTCGGCCGCGACATGCTGACGCTGAATCTGACCTTCGATCACCGCATTGTCGACGGCGCGCCCGCCGCTCGCTTCCTGCAAACACTTTGCCAGCTGATCGAGAATCCCGTTCCTCAATTGATCTGAAGTCCGCTCAGCCGCCAATATCGCCGCTCCCGTCTTTTCTCGAGCATTTTCTCCCTCGCGCAACTTTTTTTGCCGCTGCTCCTCGAAAACGGCCATGTGCTGTGTGAGGCGTCCGCTGCCAACCCGCAGGGTGCAGCCCGTTGTGCGCCCTTATTGCTTTCTGGAGACTTCGATGAACTTCAAGTCGTTCGCTTCGACGATGACGGCCCTGATGGGCATCGCGATTGGCGTCTGGGGTTGGTTGAACCAGGCCAGCGTCGCGGGTGCCCAGAGCAAGGCCGTCAGTGCGGGCACGATGGACCGCAGCCAGATCGTTGGCTGGCGGGGCAATGGCACGGGACGATTTCCCGAGGCGACTCCCCCGCTAGTTTGGGAGCGCAAGGGCAAGACGCTTTTGAAGGACATCCGTTTGCTGGCCGACCGACCCGCCGGCGATGGCGCGGACGGTCAATTCGTCCTGCCCGGCAGCAGCGCCGTGCCCGAATGGCTGGTCCTGGGGCCGCTGCCTGCCAAGAGCATCGACGACGCGCCGCTGCCCAGCGAGGCCACGGCCCAGCCACGGGAAAACGAGCAAGTCGGCGGCAAAGCCTGGAAACGGATCGCCAGCGGCGACTTGATGGGCCAGTGGGGCAAAGTGCTGTATCCGCCTGGCAATGACAAAGAAGCCAACCAGGTCATCTACCTGCACGTCAACCTGCATTCGCCGCAGGCCGGCAAGCTCGGACTGGTCGTGACCAATCACGGCAAGGGCGCCAAGATCTGGTTCAACGGCGCGGTCGTCCATCGTACTCCGGAGAAACGGGACCACGGCCATTACCCCTTGCCCGTGAACGTGGTGAAGGGCTGGAATCGGCTGCTCATCAAGCTGGCCTCCCCCGAAGGGGGTTATCAGCTGAGCTTCCACCTGTCGCCGCCGAACGAAAACTATGGTTTCGAGTCCAAGAATTTTGCCTGGACGACGCGCATGCCCGGCAAGAGCAATGCCAGCCCGATCGTGGTCGGCGATCGGATCTTCGTGACCGCCGAGCCGGACTACCTCGTGTGCGTCAACAAGAAGGACGGCAAGATTCTGTGGGTGCGCTCGCATGGCTCTTACGAGTGCAATGCCAAGGAACTCGAACAGAAACCCACCGCCGCCCAGATCAAGAGCGCCTGGGCGAAAGTGGAGCGGTCGCATGCCAAAATCATCGCGGAAATCAATGCCGCCGTTTCGCCGAACGGCCCTGCGGCCGACCAGTCCGTCATCAAACCGGCGACCTCGACCGAAAAAACCCAGGCGGACCAGGCCCTGTCGAAGCTCATCGAACCGTACCTGGACGCGGAAGAGAACGACCGCCGCCAGAAGATGAAGGTCGCGTGGGAGCTATCCACCCAGGGCGGCTGGGCGGTGGCCACGCTGTGCAGCGACGGCCAGCGGGTTTACGTCTGGTTCCAGCAGGGCATCGCCGCTTGCTACAGCCTCGACGGCGAACTGCAATGGCTGACACGGGTGCCGTTTTCCGGGGATACTCATCACGGGTACACGGCGTCGCCCGTGCTTGCCGGCGGCAAGTTCATCGTTGCCCCGCGCCGCGTGATCGCCTTCGATGCCCGCACCGGGGCCATCGCCTGGCACGACAAGCAGCGCACCAATACCTGGGGTTCGCTGCTTGCGTTTTCAGTCGGCAAGGAGGAAGCCGTCGTTACCGGCGACGGCACGTTCTTCCGCGTCTCGGATGGGAAGCCGCTTTGGCGGCCCAGCAACTTCGGCAACAGCAAGATGTCCACGGCCATCTGCGATCGGGGCGTCATCTACGATTTCATGTCGGCGGGCCGGCTGGTGGCGATGAACCTGCCGAGAACCTTGCAGAGCGAGGCCGAGTGGCGCTATCGGATCGACGTCACGTTTCCGCTGCTGCCGTCGCGCAGTCATTCCTCGGGGCTGGTGGCTTCCCCGCTGTACCACGAAGGGCTGCTCTACCTGCTGTCCAGCGGCGGCTTCCTGGAGGTACGGGAGGCAAAGAACGGCGCGCTGGTCTACCAGAAGAAGCTCGACATGAATCCGCGTGTGGACTACACCGGCAACCCCGGCTGCACCGCCTGTCCCGCCCTGGCCGGCAAGCACATCTATCTGTTCGACAATTCGGGGGTCGGCATCGTCATCGAGCCGGGGCGGGTGTTCAAGCAGGTGGCTCGCAACGTGATCGAGAATCGCGGCGAGCAACTCTGGACGACGCCGGTCTTCGACGGCAAGCACATGGTCCTGCGCACCCCGGACCACCTGTACTGCATCGGCGGCAAGAACTGAATCGCGGCCGCGTTCGGTCCGCACAGCGGACCCTACGGAATTCCGTAGGGTCCGCTGTGCGGACCATTCCTCACCATGCTGCATCGATCCGCGAAATGCTCCCGCGTCCCCTCACGGTTGCGGCGCCAGTGGCACGAATTCGATCATCGAGATCACGCAGTTGCCAGTGGTTCCAGCCAGGTTCGCGAGCCGGACGAGGATTTTTCCTTCCTTGGTATCCGCTGGAGAGACCGCCACCTCGATCCATTTGCCGGGAAAGGAAAAGTCCTGGATGACGGCTACTTCTCGGTCCTGGACATGGAGCTTCTGTTTGCGATTCTTGTTGTCGCCGTCGATGAATTGGAGTCGGAGCGTGCCCGAAGTGCCCGGCGGCACGCGCACCTCGAACCGCAAGCTCCAGAATTCCCACCAGCAGTGCGGCGGAGTGATGGTCGGAAAATGGGCGTCGCTGGCATAGCCGTTGAGCAGCGTGCAGCCAAAACCTTCGGCGACAACCGCTTCCTGCTTGGTTCCGGCAATCACCCCCTGGCCTGGCCCGATGCGTCGGCCCTTGCCGCAAGCGATCACCAGCGCGGGTTGCCGCGCCGCTGCCAGGCTGGCACCCGAGACCGGTAAGGTCGGTGCGGTCCTCTCGCCGAGGGAAAGGGCCATCCAAACCAACCCCACGAGCAGGAGAAAGACTGCCGCCAGGCTCGCGGGCCGCCTGCCTCTGGCCAGAACTTGTCGCACCGAGCTGCCGATGAGCAGGCGCGAGTTCGGCAGCGACCGGGCCAATTCCGGAATGGAACCCAGTGCGGCGATCAGTTCGGCCGGCGTCTGGTAGCGGTCGGACGGTTGTTTGGCCAGCATCCTGCTCAACACGGCGGACAGACCGCGCGGCAGATCGGAGCGGAATTGCTCGATGGGGGGTGGCGGGGTATGCAGGTGCCGGGCGACTTTTTGCGCCAGGTTGCCGTCGGCGAAGGGCGGCTGACCGGCCAGCAGGTAGTAAAACGTGCAGCCCAGCGAGTAAATGTCGGCCCGAATGTCCGCGCGATGAAAGTCGAGTGCTTGCTCGGGCGCCAGGTAGTCAACGGTGCCCATCATGCCGGCGTTCTCGGGGGTCAGGGTTCCGGTGCTGGGCGTGCCCTGCAGCGTGGCAGTCACCTCGGCCTTGACCGGACGGGTCAACCGGCCCAGGCCCAGGTCAGCCAGCTTGATGCGGCCCTCGCGCAGACTCATGATGAGGTTGTGCGGCTTGATGTCGCGGTGGACCAGGCCGCGTTCGTGGGCGTGGGCCAGGCCGCAAGCGGCTTGACGGAGGTACTCGCAGGCTTGCAGCACCGGCAATGGCCCGCCGCGCTTGACCATCTTGCCCAGGTCGCTGCCTTCCACATATTCCATCGCCAGGAAGTGAGTGGCGCCCGCCGGCCCGGCATCGAAGGCATGGACCACGTTCGGATGATCGAGCCGGCTGACGATCTCGATTTCCCGATAGAAGCGGGCCACCGTCTCGGCGTCGGCCAGCAACTCCTTGCGCACGACCTTCAGCGCGACGACGCGGTCCATCTTGGCATGTTTGGCTTTGAATACCTGTCCGGCCCCGCCCTCGCCGAGGCGTTCGAGCAGCAGGTACGGACCGAGGACCAGCTCCGAGGCGTTGCCCTGCAGGATCTGGTTCACCTGGAAGGGTGTCAGCCAGTTGCGGCGGAGCAACTCGGTTGCCAGCGACCGCGGCTCGGAATAGCGTGCCTGCATGGCGGCCAGCTCGCCGAGTTGCACGGAGCTGAGCAACTGGGATCGGCGCAGCGCCTCGACCAGAACGCCTACCGACGCGATCGGCTCGCGCGCCTTGCCGCCGACGGATTCCAGCTCGGCCCCGCGCGCCGGTCCCGAGGCGACCTCCCGCGACAGCTCCCGATCGATCGCGCAGAGCAACTCTGGTAGCTGGTTCGCGTGCTGGACGAAGCGCTGGCAATACTCCGCGTGCTTGGGACAATCGCCCCAGCGCTGCCGCACGCGATATTCCTCCCCGATCAACTCAAGGGCCAATCTTTCCGCACCCACCAATTCGGGAAAGCGCGCGAGATAATCTTCCAGGCGCGGGCACTTGGTAAGCCCTGGCGTGCCGCTGGCGACTTTCAGGCGCCAGCGATATTCCAGATCAATCTGGATCAGCGCTTCCAACCACCGACGGCGAACCGGATCGGCGCTGCGGCCAACGCCCCCCGTGCTGCTCGGCAAGAAATCCTCGAGTCGCGGCACGGTTCCGCTCCGCCAGGCGCGATCGAATTGGGCCAGCTGCTCGAAGCTCGGGCCGGAGTCCGCGACCGCAGGCGATTGGTGATCGGCCATGAGCCATTCCTCGGCTTTTCAAGACCCTGATCGCTCCCGCTCCCAGCCCTCCAGTCGCCGCTTGATCTCCGCCAGGGCATAGCGCACCGTCCGCTCGGCACAGCCGGCGTCCGCGGCGATCTCCTGCAATTGATACCCTTGCAGGCGCAGTTCCAGGACTCGGCGCTGCAACGGGTTCAAGCCGCGCATCACGCCGTCCAGTTCATCCGCCAGCGCCGCTGCTTCGAGGGGGGTGGGTTCCTGGGTCAGGAGCCGTTCGTCCAGTCCGCGCGGGTCAGCTGCGTTTCCCGAAGCCTGTTCCCTGGCGACAGCCCGTTTGCCCGAGGTATGCCGTTTGACTTGACCGTAGAGCTTGTGCAGGGTCATGCTCACCAGGAGCCGCCACAAGTCGCCGCCGCGCTGGAGATCGTAGCGTCCTTGGCGAGCGCCGGCAAAAAAGCTGCGGTAAACGGACTGCACCACGTCTTCTGGATCGAGGCGAGAAGCCAATCTGGCCGACAGGCGGTGCCGCGCCAGGGCCGTCAACCGGGTCGCGTAGCGCCGGAACAACTCCGCAGCCGCCTCCTCGTCTCCAGCGCGCCAGCGCGCCAGCAGCTTGCCCGACTGTTCGTCGTTCATTGGCCTGTGCCAGTACATCCCTCATCGCAAACCAAGGCTATTCTACCGGCGGGCGGCGGCGCGATGCAAAAGACTTCACACGTGCAGGATAACCAGGAAACCTGCGCTGTCTGGCGGCCGAGGATGGGATTCACCTTTTTTCTTGCCGTTCGAGATACTACGCTCCGCCCTGCGAGAGTCCGAAAGTGCCAAAGCCAATCCGGCGAATGAAGCCCCGCGCTGCCCGCCAGGGGAGCGCGCACCCCGAGCGGTGAGGCGAAGGAAACCCGCCTGTGCGTGAGATAGGATGAGACGACTCAGCCCCCAGCTTGGCAAATCGGGGTGCGTTGCGTCAAGGCCGGCAGCACCAGCCGGCGCTGGCAGGAGGCTGCATGCAAATGACGGCCACGAATCCAGAACTGCATAACCATTTCAGCGTGGCCATTTATCCCTTCGTGCATGACATCACCGGAAAAGCGGGATCGACCCGGCTGGAAACGCTGGGAGAACGCTGGGCGCCGTGGTGGACCCGGCTGACCGAGGATGGCTTGACCGATGCACTGCAGGCGACCGCGTTCTTTCTGCCTTACGTGCGCGGCCTGCTTTACCCGGAACTGGCAGTCTTGCACCATGAGCCTCCCGGACCTCAGTATCGCCGCTGGGCCCAGCTCATTCGGCACTGGACGAACCCTGGACTGGCGCGGTTTGGCCGGCGCTTGCCCTCCTCGGCCATTCTGCATCTGACCTGCCGGGAGCCGTGCTGGCAGTCCCTGGCCGGCTTCAGCGTTCGTTTTGAATCGAGTAGCGATGTGCCGCATGCGCGCGACGTCGCCGGCTGCCTGGACTGGATCGACGCGCTGCTCTTTCCGTCGGGCGTCGGCTTCCTGCTGCTCAAGTTTCGACTGCGCGCCGCGCAACCGCGCCTGGCCCAGCTGATCGACTTGAATCGGGCCATGCAACTCGTCCATTCGCCCAGTGCATCCAGAAAGGCGCCGCGCTTGAGCTTCGACGCCGGCGGCCCGCCCTCGTCGCTCCGCGAACTGCTCAACCATCTCACGCAAGGGCTGGCGGGCGCGGAGCCGTGGGACCAGCAGTTCCATCCGCTCGGGATCGCGGCCGCGAAGACGCCCTACACCGATACCGAAGTAGGTTTCGCCTACGGCGAACGCTGCCACTTGCTGTCATACGGCTGCGTCGAACTGGCCGATCGTACCCCCACCGCGCTGCCGGCGGGCGTCTTCGCAAGCGGCGAGGACCGCATGCTGTTCGAATTCGGCGCTGGCATCGGCCTGAATCGGACGGTCGAGGACCCGATGTGGGTGCCGTCGCCGGAGCAGGCGGAGCGCGTGCGCCGCGAAAATCGGCTCGCCATGTGGCGCTGCTGGCAGGCCCTGGCGTTGAAGGAAAGCTGCGTTTTCCTGGGCACCGAGGCCTTGCCCTTCACCACGCGGTCGCTGCCGCACACCATCGAGCACGATTACTTGCCGCTGTACCTGTACACGCTGCACCAGAAATTCCAGCTGATGATCTTCGCCAACGACCTGATGCGCGAAGTGGCCCAGGTGGACAGTCATCTGCAAGGCGCCCGCTCCCTGCTGCACCGCTTTGTCGCGTTCCGCAACCGCTTCTGGTTCAGCGAAGTGACGCGCAAGCCGCAGGGCGGAGAGTTGTATCGGCTGATGCAGCAGAGCATGGACGTGCCGGGGTTCTACCAAATGGCGCTGGCCAGCGTGAAGGACGCCAAGGAATACTATGAGGAGCGCTGGGACCGGCAGGTGCGCCTCGGTCTGACGCTGATTGGACTGGGCGGCCCCGCCGCGGCCCTCATCGGTGCCCTGCAGGCGTACCTCAACGACCCCTATTACGTCGCCGCGATTGCGAGCGCCGGCGCCCTGATTACGAGTGCACTGATCTGGCTCCTGGATCGGAAGCATGCCAGGAGTAGACACCGCCCATTCCGCGTCGCTCGGAAGAACCGAAAGCCGCCGGCATCGAGACGACTGCCCTATCCGGAAAACCGGCGCGGTCGACCGGCGAAAGCCGGCTGAATGCAGCGGAAGCAAAAACAAATGGAGAATTTGGAGGGATTTGGTTCAGTGAGCCATTTCATTGGGAAAATGGCTCACTGAACCAAATGACTTGGCTTGGTTCAGTGACAGTCGGTGCTCACTCATCGTGCTTGAGCAGGAACCTGGGATTGATGACCTTGAAGCTGAGCCGTCCGCCGATGTCCTCGTCGTACTCTTCCACGAACGGCCGCAGCACCACGCCTTCGCGCTGTGCCTGGGGATTCAGGACGCTCGTCCCCTCCGAGAACGCGACCAGTTCGTCGATCGTGTGGTCGAGCTGGATCGATCCGAGTTGAGGCACGCCTTCCAGGCCCACTGCGCGGAGGATGGCCAGCATGGCCGGCTGATCGACCAGCCGCTGGGCATCAATGTCCAAGACGTTGAAGACTCGCAGCGTGACCTCCTTCAAGCCGTACTTGTTTTTCTGCACGCCCGGCCCGATGACTTCGGCCTGGAGTGCCGGCTGAAATCCCCGCGACGTTCGGATCGCCTGGAGCTTGTCCTTCAGCTGCGTTCGTCGAGCCAGCCGAGCCAGCATGTTCGATTCGTCGGTCTCGTCCATCCAGAGGTTCCGGCTGCAAATGCCGAACACCTCGTCGCGCAGAAAGGCCGAGAACGACATGCCGTCGAGCTTTTCGGTCACGTAAAACGTCTTGCCGCGATGCCGTGCCAGCACCCGCTCCAGCACCTGCACCCGCGTCTCATCCGTCTTGGGCAGGAAGCCTGGAAAGCCGCCCTTCACCCGGCCGCTCATGCCCAGGGGCAATGGCGGCTCCCACTTGCGGATGCCGAGCAAGTCGGTCACGTCCGCGCCTTCCTCGACCGGAGCACCCGACGGCAGGACCGAAAGCGGGAAGCAGATGCCCTGCGACACCTGGCCGCGCAGCCTGACCGTCTTAATCCGGAACCCGGCCGGCTGAACGACAGCCCCCGTATCGTCCATCTGGGCCGGCTTGAAGCTGCTGGAACGCAGGAACTCGAACTCCGGCCGCTCGGGCAGTAGCGAGTCGATTTCGCAGTAGACGACGCGGTCGCCCGGCCGGAACTCGCCCTTCTTGACCACGACCCACCAGCCGAGCACGCGCAGCCGTTCGATGGCATCGGCGTTCGGGATCGGCTCGGTGGCGTTCACGGTCTGAATACTGGCGAGCTGGCGCATGGGTTGCTCCTATCATGGTTCTGCCCAGCCGAAGACACGCCAGGGACGCAAGCGGTTCGCGGCTTACCCGTTGGCGCCCGCAAGAGTTTCCAGATAGCAATGAAATGCGCGGATGCCGTGTAGCGGTCGCATCAGGAGGGAACGCCGCCGTCAAACGGCTTCATCGAACGCGCGGGGCGGCTCGCGCAGGCCCCAGGTGAAGGCCAGCGTGATCGCCGCTGCCGCCATGATGTAGTAGGCGGGCGACAGGTCGTCATGGCTCTTCTCGATCAGCAAAGTGGCTACCATTGGCGTGGTGCCGCCGATGATGCCCAGGCAGAGGTTGTAGGCGATCGGCAGCCCGCTGCAGCGAACCCGCTTCGGCACCGCCTCGACCATGGCCGTCGGGATGACGCCGAGATACGCGCCGATCAGCACGGCAAAACCCATCTGCCCCAGCAGCATCGGCACGAAGTTCGAGTGGTGCATTAGCCAGAAGAGCGGCCAGCCCAGCAGCAGCACTCCCAGCGCCGAGCCGAGCAGCAGCGGCTTGCGGCCGACGCGGTCGGAGAGCATTCCCGCGGTCGGAATCGCCAGCAGCAGGACGACCATGTTGATGGTGTTGATGCGAAAGGCTGCGGCCGACGGCACGCGGTCGATCTGCTGGAAGTACGTAACCGAGTAAACGAAGGCCAGGTAGAAGCCGACGGCATTGAGCACGTTGAAGCCGGCAATGCGGGTCATGGTCCGCCACTCGGTGCGAAAGGCTTCGAGGATCGGCGACTTGACCGGACCCTCGGCTGGAGGCCCCGGCGGTTCGGGAATGTGGCGGCGGATGTAGAGTCCCGCCAGGCCAACGCCGAGGCCGACGATGAACGGCAGCCGCCAGCCCCACGAATGAATGGCCTCCGGGGACAGCAGCGCGGTCACCAGCCCGCCGACCG
>JAGVLI010000536.1 GCA_020054355.1 Planctomycetales bacterium
GTCAGGTCGAGCCGGCCGCTGAGCGCCAGCATCGTGTCGCGCAGGGCCTCGGCTTCCAGCCGGCGCTTCGGCAAGCGCCAGACCAGCACGTTATCCGGATCGGTCTCGAAGTTCTTCCGGTCGAACTGGGATGAAAGTTGATACGACCGGCTCAGCACGACCGAACGGATCAACTTTTTCACCGACCAGCCGTTTTCCACCAGCGAGAGCGCCAGGTGATCGAGCAGCGCGGGATGACTGGCCGGCTGCCCGGAAGCGCCGAGATTGTCCGGCGTGGGCACCAAGCCCCGGCCGATCAGGTGCAGCCAGACGCGGTTGGCCATCACCCGCGCCGTCAGCGAATTCTCGGGCGACGCGATCCAGTCCGCCAGCTCGCGTCGGCCGCTGCCTTTGCCGAGTACGGGCTGCTTCGTCGTCAATACCTGGGGGAAGCCGCGCTTCACGGTCTCGCCCGGCTGATCGAGTTCGCCGCGCACATAGAGCTTGCTGTCATTGGGAAAGCGTCCTTCGCGCACGCCCATCGCCAGCGGTTTCGGCGTGCCGTCGGCTTCGTAGAGGGCCAGCTGGCTCTGCTGGGTCGCGATCCGGCTCTGCATGAAGATGCGCCGGATGAACGTGTCTTGCCCGGTCAGCTTCGCCATCTCGTCGCGCGTGTCCTGAATCTGCTTCTCGATCGACGCCCGGCGTTCCGCCGTCAGCGGATCGAGCGGCACGGTCGCGCCGGCTTCCTTGGGCAAGTTCACCAGCGGGCTGGGATGGTTGCTCTGGATGATCCGGATCGTGCCGTAGCAGGTTTCGGTGCTGCGGAAGATGCCGGCCAGCGCGTAGTAGTCCTTTTGCGGAATCGGATCGAACTTGTGATCGTGGCAGCGGGCGCAGGCCACGGTCAACCCTTGAAAGACCTGAAAGGTCGCATCGATCTGTTCGTCGGCCACGTCCATCTGAAACTGCCGGGGATTGCGCTCGTCGTGCGACTTCGGCCCGACCGCCAGGAAGCCGGTGGCCACCAGGAACTCCGCCTTTTCCTTATCGTCCTTGGCGGCCAGCAGGTCGCCCGCCAGCTGTTCGCGGATGAACTGATCGTAAGGCTTGTCGGCGTTGAAGGCGGCGATGACATAATCGCGATAGCGCCAGGCGTGCGGGTAAGCGAAGTTCGCGGCCCGGCCGCTCGATTCGCCGTAGCGGGCCACGTCGAGCCAGTGCCTGGCCCAGCGCTCGCCGAACTGCGGGGAGGCGAGCAGCTTATTCACCACTTCTTCAAGCGCACCCTGCGGATTGGCGGCATGAGCTTTGGCAAAGGCTTCCACGTCTTCCGGCGTCGGCGGCAGGCCGACCAGGTCGAAATGCACGCGCCGTAAGAGTGTTCGCGCGTCCGCATCCGCCACCGGCTTGAGTTTCTTCGCTTCCAGTGCGGCGAGAATGAAACGGTCGATGTCGCTCTTGGCCCAGGCACCGTCCTTCACCACCGGAGGGGTGGTCTTTTTCGGCGGCTGGAAGGACCAGAACTTGCGGCCCGCCTCGATGTCGATTACGGCGGCTTTCGCGGTCGCCGTATTGCCCCCGCGTGGATCGGGCGCGCCCATCGCGATCCATTTCTCGAAATCGGCGATGATGTCGTCGCTGAGTTTCTTCTTCGGCGGCATCTTGAGGTCGTTGGAAGCATGTTTCAGGGCTTGGAAAAGCAGGCTTTGCTTGGCGTCGCCGGGCACCACGGCCGGGCCGGAATCCCCGCCCTTGCGCAAGCCGTCGCGCGTGTCCACCGTCAAGCCGCCCTTGATCTTCTCGGAAGTCGAGGAGTGACAGGTGTAGCATTCGCGTACCAGTACGGGCCGGATGCTCTTCTCGAAGAAGGCGAGCTGTTCGGGCGTTGTAGCGGTGCTGGCGGCTTCCTTCTTCGGATTGGGCTGCGCGCCCAGGTCCGCCGGCACGGCAAGCCCGGCTGTGAGGAGAAGGCCGCCGCCAAGTATCAGCAGGCGCGGGACATGGTTCATCGGTACTACCTCGCGGACTGGATGTGACACCGATACCCTTGTCTAACCATCTTCCCCGTCGGAGGTATTGGAAATTCGGGCGCGATCGCGGAAATCTTCACCGCCGAGGCTGGCGAGCCTCCCCCCGCTTACGCGGGAGGCTCGCAGCATGGCGAGCCTCCCCCTGCTTACGCGGGAGGCTCGCAGCACGGCGAGCCTCCCCCTGCTTACGCGGGAGGCTCGCAGCATGGCGAGCCTCCCGCGTAAGCGGGGGGAGCCTTCGCCTTCAACGCAACACCGGCAGCACAATGCGGGACGCCAGCTCTTTGGTCCGAAACACCCGCTGCGTAGCCTTGCGAAAGTCCGCCGCACTCGCGCTGTAAATATCCACGAACGTCTGCGGATTGCGGTCGATCAGCGGAAACCAGCTGCTCTGCACCTGCACCATGAGCCGATGGCCGCGCCGGAAAGTGTGATACACATCCGGCAGCGAAAACCTCACCAGCGTCGGCCGATTGGGCGCGAACGCCTCCGGCTTCTCGAAGCTGTTGCGAAACTTGCCGCGCAGCACCTCGCCGCGCACCAATTGCTGATAGCCGCCCAGGCGCACGCCCTTGGGATTCGGGTTCGGATCGGGGTGGTCTTCCGGATAAACGTCGATCAGCTTGACGATCCAGTCCGCATCGGTGCCCGTCGTGGCCACATGCAGCTCGACCGGAATCGGTCCCGCCACGGTAAGTTCCTGCTCCAGCACCGGCGATTCATAGACCAGCACATCGGGCCGCCGCGCCGCGAAGCGCTGATCGGCCGACATGTAATCCGGCGACATGCTGATAGCAATGCGTTCCTGGAATGGCACCGGCCTGGCCGGGTCGCTGACGTATTCGTCGCGCCCCAAGTCCGCATTGGCTGCGACGGGCGCCTCCCGCCGCAAACCGCCGTCCTCCCGCAAATACCACGCTTGCGGTTGCACGGCGCGCGGCGGCCAGGCATCGTGCCGCCGCCACTGGTTGGCGCCCGTCTCGAATACCCACGCTTCCGGATGCTTCAGTTCACCCTGGTCCTTCAGATGAAATTCGAAGAACGGCAACTCGATCTGTTCGCGGTAGAAATCGACGGTTTTGGAGCCGAAATTCACGTCACCCAGGCTTTCGCCGGCCCCTTGACCGCCGATCCAACCGCCGTGAATCCACGGCCCCATCACCAGCACATTGGTGATGCCGGGACTGCTCGCCTCGATGGTGCGATACGTCTCCAGGGGGCCGAAGAGGTTCTCGGCATCGAACCAGCCGCCGACCGCCATCACGGCGGGACGTATTTTCTTGAGGTGCGGGCGCAGGTTGCGTGCCCGCCAGAACTCGTCATAGGTGCCATGCCGCATCAGGTCGTTCCAGAATGGCAACTCGTTCCTGAAATAGCGGGCGTTCGCGTTGCTCAGCGGCCCCAGCTTGAGAAAGAACTGATAGCCATCCGTGGTGGTATGCTCGAAGAACGGCGCGGGCGGCTTCATGAACGGCGCGGGGCGCGGCCGGCTGACGGTGTGCAAATAGTTGAACGCATGATTGAGGAGCAGTGCCCCGTTATGGTGCCAGTCGTCGCCCATGAACCAGTCCACGATGGGCGCCTGCGGCGTGACCGCCTTGACGGCGGGATGGGCGTCGATCGTGCCGGCGGCGGCGTAAAAGCCGCGATAGGAACTGCCCCAAAGTCCCACCCGGCCGTTGTGGTTGGGCACCTGCTTGAGCAGCCAGTCGATCGTGTCGTAGGCATCGCTGCTCTCGTCGATGTCGGCGGGAACTTTCTTCGCTGGGTTGTGCGGCCGGACGTTGACGAAATCGCCCTCGGACATCCAGCGCCCGCGCACATCCTGCATCACGAAGATGTAGCCGGCCTTGGCGAACAGCGGCGACGGCCCGAGATCGCGCGGAAACTGGTCCGTGCCGTAGGGCCGAAGTCCCGATTGCGTCCGCCACAGGAGCAACGGATATTTCTGGGCAGTATCCTTGGGCACATAGACGGCGGTGAACAGCTTCTTGCCGTCGCGCATCGGAATCTGGTGTTCGTACTTGATGTAATTGGCCTTGAGGTAGTCGACGCCCTGGGCGGATAGACGTGATGGCAGGCCAATGCAAGCCAGCACGATACCGAGTGACAAGAGAACCGAAATGACTCGAGGCTTCATCATGGCGGATGCTTCCTATCGTGGCGCTGCAGCGGCAGTCGCCCGCTAACGATTGGTCAATTCCTTCCAGGCCCAGAGGCAGGCCAGAAAGAACTTCTTGTCTTCGGAGGCGGCGAGTGCAGTGAAATTGGCGACGTGGTTCTTGGCTTGCTCGATCGAGGTCAGAACGTCCGCCCGCTTGAAGCGTTCGCTGCGATCGTAGTCGGCCAGATGGCGCTTTTCTTGAAGTTCCGCGAAGGTTGACGCCAAGTCCTGGATTGGCTGCGGAATCAGGTATCGGCCGCTGGCATCGCGCGGCAGCCCTTTGATTACCGCTTCCTTCAAAGTTCCGCCACCATAGCTAACGCAGGCTTGCTTCATGACGCCGTGCGCGAACGCCCGACCGAGAGCATGCCGATAGGGCGCTTGCCCGTGCTGGCTCCCCAGCTGGGCATTGCACGCTTCCTGGACCAGGTAATGAAAAACCGCGTAGTAGGCCGACGACACCGTGCGGCGCAGGCTCGCCTGTTTTGGCTTCTTGGCATCCAACGTCGCCAGCGTTTCCGCCTGAGCAATCAGGTCCTCGTACACCGCTCACTCCTCGTCGGTGTCTTCGAGTTCGCTCTGTTTTGCCAGGAAAATGTAGGGGAAGACCGAAATATCGTGCTCTCGCAAGCTCTTTCTGATGGCGGACTTCAGACTGCCGACCGCTGCGCCGGAGATTTTCTCCACCTCGGCGGACTCATCCAGGACGACCCAAACCCGCAATGAGGGTTCACCAGTCGAATCCGTGTAGTCCTCCGCGTCCAACCGAACTACCTTGAGACCGGGCAAGTTCGGCAGATGCTTGATGTCAAGGGCTTCACGCGCCTTGCGCGTCACTTCATCCACAGCCATCGGCGCTCTCCTTCCAGATGGGGAAGTCGTGGACACGCCCGTTATTCTATCCTGGCCGCGATTTCGTTGTGCGGAGCAGTTTATTTTCCCGCTGCCGGTTGGAGCAACCCCTGCTTTCCCAGCCATTCGACGCACCGCTCCGTCCAGCCTTCGCAGGGGTGCCCGACCTTGCGGACGCCGAAGCCGTGGCCTCCCGTGGCGTAGACGTGCAGCTCCGTGGGGACGCCGGCGCGCTTCATGGCCAGGTACATGGCGACGCTATGTTCCGCGTCGCTGATCTTGTCGTCGGAGGCATGCACGATGAACAGCGGGGGGATGTTCGCCGGCAGGCGGATGGTCGGCGACAGTCCATCCTGGACTTTGAAATAGCCCGAATACAACATCACGCCGAAGTCCGGCCGGCAGCTGTGCTTGTCGATGGCATCCACCGGCTCGTAGGCCCGCTTCTCGAAATTGGTGGCGGTCGCGCCGACCAGGTGGACGCCGGCGGAGAAGCCGACCATGCCGATCTTTTGCGGATCGATGCCCCATTCCTGGGCCTTGGCGCGCACCAGGCTGACGGCCCGTTGGGCATCCTTGAGCGGACCGATGGGCGGCTCGCCCTTGACGTCGCCCGCCCGGCGCGGGCAGCGATACTTGAGGATGATGCCGGTCATGCCCTTCGAGTTGAGCCACGCCGCCACCTCTTCGCCTTCCACGTCCCAGCCGAGGTTGTGATAACCGCCGCCGGGACAGATCAGCATCGCCACGCCGGTGTCCTTGTCCTTCGCGGGCCGATAGATCGTCAGCGTCGGCTTGGTGACGTTCGTCACCCACTGCGTCGGCTTGCCGCCGACCTCATAGGTCTTGCCGCCGACCTTCAGCTCGAAGACCTTTTCGTCGCCGGCAATGCCCGCATCGTCCGGCGGCTTGCCGGGCCAGAGGTCCACGACCAGCGGCTTCACGGCGGGCGGCTGCGCCCAAGCGCTGCACAGGCAGAGCATCAGGGCAAGACTGGCGGCGATGCGCTTCATGGCGAAAGCTCCCTGGCGTGTTTCACGCTCTTCGAGTTCATTTCCGCTGTAACCGCTTCTCGATCCCGGCCAACTTGTAAACCTCGGCCGTCCGCGCGAACGCTTGGTCCTTGGCGTCCACTAGAGTCAACGAGCGCGGCGCCAGCAGCCCCAGGGCATCGGGAATATCGAGCACACGCATGACATTGAGGAAGATCGGGCCGGTGCGATGCGAAGCTGGCGGCTCGACGAGCACCAACTCCTTGATCGACGGCTCGAACAGAGCCGCATAGGCGGCGAGGACACCCGCTTGCCCACGACCGATGACCTTGCTGCCCTTGCTGCCGTCCAGCCAGTGCGCGGTCGCGGCAATGTCCCAGACGCGGCCCTGATCCACGGTGCGGCCGAGCAGGGCATGCGCCCGCTCCACATAGGGCGGAATTCGAGTGAAACGCGAAGGCCCGGTGCCGCGCGGCGCCAGGACCACATACGGCTCATCCGCGCCGACCAGTCCCTTGGCCCAGTCTGGAATGTCCTTCAATTCCTCGTCGGCATCCAGCACGATGATGACCGCAGGCCGCTCGCGCGGTTTCGCGGGATCGTCCAGGTTGCGGCGCACGAGCGTAACTTCGATGCCGACTTCCGTCGTCCGCGTTTGCGGCCCGGTCTGGTCGAGCAGCTTGGGCCAGTTGTAGACGCCAGGCGTGGGCGCTTTATCCGAGCTGGGAATCCGCTCCGGAAAGGTCCGGAACGAACGCGCACGCAGTTCCTTCAGCAAGCCTTGCTTCCATTCCTCGAACTTCGCGACCTCGGGCAGCTTTACCTGGGCAGCCGGCACGAAGGTTTCGTCGATGGTGTTGTTGAGCGCGTCCGAGGGCAGGTCCTTGTCGGTGGGAAAGACGCGCAGCTCTTCGTTAGGAATCGTCTTGGCAACCACATCCTGAATCGGCCCGGTCTCGTTCTTGAGGTGCTTGTTGAGCCACTTGAAGATGGCGAACCGCGAATCGGGCATGTAGGCATGAGCGCCGGGCGGTCCCTGGCTCACGAACTCGTCCAGCAACTCCGGCTTGCCGTGCCACTGCCAGAGCGGCCGCAGCCGGGCCATGATCCGGCGATTGGCGGCCATCGGAAAGCCGAGGTCGTCATCGGAGTTGACGAAGAGCAGCGGCCGGGGAGCGATCAGCGCCGCGACGGTCGTGAACTCCCAGCCATAGGTATTCACCGGAAACATGCAGTCGCAATGGATGTTCGCGATCTTGTTGACGACATTGCTTTCCCAGTCGGTCATGCCCGAAGCGGGGACCGCGCAGCGGACGCGCTCATCGGCGGCCGCGATCCAGAAGGTGTTCGCGCCGCCGCCGGAAAGTCCGGTGACGGCAATCCGCGCGGCATCCACGTCGGCCCGGCCGACCAGGTAGTCGATGGCCCGGATGCCGTTCCAGCACTCGACGCCGGCCGGCGTGTAGCCGCGCGCCTGCCACCACCAGCGGCCCTCGCGATAGGTGCCGAGGTGTTCGCCCGGAATTTCGCCGCGCGTCAGCGTATCGGTAATCAAGCAGATGTAGCCATTCTTGGCGAACCACATGCCGTGGTCCTGCATGAAGGTCTTGTGCCCGTTGCGGCCCATGTTGTAGTGGCCCACTTGCAGCAAGACGGTGGGCAGCTTCTCCGGTCGCTTACGCTCCCGGCTCGCCTTGGGCCGATAGAGGTTGCCGGTGACATAGAGTCCCGGCTTGCTCTGAAAGTGCAGCTTCTCGATGACGACGCCATCCCGTTCCAGCGTGCCCGTCACCGTGGCCTTGAGCGGCGTCTTTTCGGGCAACGGCCAGAGGCCGAGCATGTCCAAAAATTCCTGTTGCAGCCTCGGCCGGCGCGCTTGCCATTCTTCGAGCGTCCGGGCGCCGTCGAGCACCCGCTGGCTCAGCTCGGCCGTTTCGAGGGCCAGGTATTTCTCCATCATCACGTCGCCCGGCTTGGGCGACGGCGCCTGGCAGCGACCGCTGCTGGCGGTCAGGCCGACGGCAAGTAGCGCAAGCGTGAAGCAACAATTGCTGTAGCGGATGGCAGGCATGGGCTGGTCCTTGATGGTTCGCGACGTGAAAGCGTGTCCGTGTCCAGCAAGTACATTACTCGTCCCCGTTCTCCGGCCGGCCGCGCTTCCGGTAGGCTTCGCGGACGATGTCCCCAGATACGGGTCGTTGCGAAGCGCCCCGAATTGGGATTGCCAAAACTTGCCTTCATCGGCCGGCGCGGCTGAGCCGAGCCAGCGGTCGATGGCCGCCTTCAGTAACCGCCAGTCGTCGCCCACCTTTTGGCCGGGCAACCTTTGCTCCTGAAGCAAGCCGAGGACTTCCGGCTCCGTCACGCGCAGGCAGCTGGCAGCCTCGGCGAGCGTCAGCACTTCGCCGTGATTGGTTGAGGTTGATGAAGTCTTGGTTGCTCGCCGCTCGGGTTTCGTTTTGGTTCGAGACATTGCAGTTTCCTCCAACCCAGGCTCAATACTGACATTCTACACGATGACCTTGGTGGGAGATTTCGGAGTACGTGCATACGATCCATGCGCTTGACTGGCAGCCTTTACTTTCCCGCCTTCAGCAACTCGGCCTCCAGCGCTTCTTCGCTGACCTGGCCGCCATCGCGCCGCACCCTATAGGCCGCCGCCTGGGGAGAGATGGTCACGACCTTCGCCAGCTTTTCTCCCTCGAAGAGCAACCCGGCGCCGTCGTCGCAGGCCAGACCGTCTTTCATTTCGCCACGGGACAGCATCTCGTGGAAGCGCGGCCGGCGCGGCTGCGGCTGGTAGTGATAGTGCGCGATGCCGCTGCCCTTGATCCAGCCGAGGCAGTCCATCGCCGTCAGGCGATCCGGCCGCGAATCCGTGATGGCCTGCTCGAACCAGCAGACCATGCCGGCGCTTTCCCCGGCCAGCACGATGCCCCGTTCCCAGGCTTTGCGCAGGATCGCATCCACGCCCTGGGCCTTCCAGGTCGCGAGCATGTTCAGCGTGTTGCCGCCGGGGACGAAGATCACATCGGCGGCGAGCAGTTGCTTCTCGTAGTCCTTCAAATCCTTCGTGGGACCGTAGAGGCGCAGGTGGCGGGGCCGGCAAGGCAGCGTGTTCATGATCTCATACCAGACCGCCAGGTTTTCGAGGTTGTCGCCGCGCGCGGTCGGCAAACAGACGACGACCGGCTCGGTCTTGCCCGTCAGGGAAAGGACGTAGCGCATCAGCAAGTAGTCGGGGCCGCCGCCTAAAATGCCGCCGCCGGCCGCGAAGATGCGCCGT
>JAGVLI010001100.1 GCA_020054355.1 Planctomycetales bacterium
GACCTTCTCCATTCCGGGCCACAAGGCCGGCAGCCTCAAGGGCGTGGAAATGCTGGCGTACGGGACGGCCTTGCTTGCCTGACTATTCGAACCCGCAGATTCCGGACGGGATCAACGTCAGCCACACGCATCCGCTGGCGGATTTCGCCCGCTGGCCCGTGCTCGACCGCGACCTCATCCGGCAGCACCGCCTGGAGATGCGTTCCTGCCATCCCGGCCTGCAGCTGCTGACCAAATCGACCGGCGGCTCCAGCGGCACGCCATTGCACTTCGACCTGGACCTGGACAGCGACGCCCGACGCATGGCCGCCTGGCATCGGGGCTACAGCTGGGCGGGAGCCAGGCCGGGTACCAAGCAGCTTTATCTTTGGGGTGCGCCGACGGGCGCTCGGCCCTGGTGGAAACGCTGCAAGGACCAGCTTTATCAACTCCTCTACCGCCGCCTCGTCTTCAATTCCTTCGAGCTGAGCGAGGAGCGGCTGCCGTCCTTGCTGAAGCGGCTCGATCGCTATCGTCCGGAGGTGATCGTCGCCTACACCGGGCCGCTGTTCGAGTTCGCGCGGATGCTGTCCGAGCGACAACTCGTGCCCCATGCACCGCGTTCCATCATCGTCGGCGCGGAGAAATTGCATCCGTTCCAGCGCGACCTGATCCAGGAAGTGTTCCGCGCCCCGGTCTTCGAGACCTATGGCTCGCGCGAAGTCATGCTGATCGGCGCGGAATGCGAACGGCGGGAAGGTCTGCACCTGACGGCGGAACACCTGCTGGTGGAAATCCTGGACGACGACGGCCAACCGACGCCGGCGGGCGAGGAAGGCAACGTCGTCCTTACCGACCTGTTCAACTACGGCATGCCGTTCGTGCGCTATGCCAACGGCGATCGCGCCGTGGCGGGCTGGCAAACCTGCTCCTGCGGGCGCGGCTTGCCGCTGCTCCGTCAGGTCGTCGGGCGTCGCCTCGATGTGCTGCACACCGCGGACGGTCGGCGCATTCCGGGAGAGTTCTTCCCCCACCTTTTGAAGGACTATCCCACGGTGCGCCGCTTCCAGGTGGTTCAGGACGCCGTGGATCGCATCGAGTTGCGGGTAGTGCCCGAGAACTGCTTCACCGCCGAGGCGCGCACCCGGCTGACGAATGAGATCGTCCAGGTGCTCGGCGGCCGGGTGCGCTTCGAGTTGCTGCCGGTACAGGACATTCCGCTGACCGCCGCCGGCAAGCTGCAGGTGGTGGTGAATCGCTGCGCCGCCGCCCACGCGGAGAACGTCGCTCGCCGATGAAGGGCGACAACCGATCGAGAGGCAGCGAAGCAGCACGACCTGGCCGCCGGGGGGTGGCCTTTTCATCCGCTGCCTAGGCTTGAGTCCAGCGATTGCTTGCCCGTGGGTCACGATTCCAATCGTGACAACCTTACTGCCTGTCACGATCGGAATCGTGACCCACGGGCAAGCAGCTACTTGATTCGGCGCTAGCTGCCAGGGCTGCAGGATACTGCTTCGCTGGACGGAACTTCGGGGGAAGTCCATGTCACTTGTCGAACTGGGGTGCTGGTCCTGTATCGCGCTGGTCGTCTATGCTTACGCTCTTTATCCGCTGATCCTGGCAGTGCTGGCGCGGTTCGTGCCGCGCCGGACCCGCAGGGATGGACCGCGGCCGCGTTCGGTCAGCATCGTGCTGGCGGTCTTCAACGAAGAACAGGTGCTGGCGCGCCGGCTCGAGGAACTCGCCGAGTTGCTGGCGGCGTCCGAGATCGACGGCGAGATCATCGTGGTTTCGGACGGCTCCACCGACGGCTCGGCCGATATTGCCCGCGAATTCGTCTGGCATGCGCCGGTGCGCGTCCTGGAGATGGCCGTCAACCGAGGCAAGGCAGCGGCCCTGAACCACGGTTGCGCCGCCGCGCGCCACGAAGTCATCGTCTTCGCGGACGCCCGGCAGACCTGGACGGAGCAGACGCTGCCGCGCTTGCTGGACAACTTCGCCGATCCCACCGTGGGCGCCGTCGGCGGCGACCTGGTGCTGGAAAAGCAACCGGGCGTGATGGCCGGCGTGAATCTCTACTGGCGCTACGAAAAATGGCTGCGCAAACGGGAGAGCCGAGTCCATTCCACGGTAGGGGTTTCCGGCTCGATCAGCGCGGTGCGTCAGGAGTTATTTCAATCGATTCCGCCCGGCACGCTGCTGGATGATGTTTACTGGCCCTTGCAGGTAGCCATGCAGGGTCGGCGCGTGGTCCACGAAAGCCGCGCGATTGCCCTGGATCGGCTGCCGGCCCAGGCGAGCGACGAATTCCGGCGCAAGGTGCGCACCCTGAGCGGAAACTACCAACTGGTGGCGCTCCTGCCGGAAGCACTTCTTCCCTGGCGAAACCCCATCTGGTTTCAATTCGTGTCGCACAAGCTGCTGCGCCTGGCGGTGCCGTGGGCGCTGCTGACGTTGCTCGTCTTGACGGCCCTGGTGCCCACGGCGGGCTATCGGTTGTTGCTGGCGGCGCAGCTAAGCTGCTACCTGCTGGGAGTGCTCGGCATTCGGCGAGCGAGCGCGGGGCGGTCGCGGTTGCTCGGCGCTGCCGGCTCGTTTCTGATCCTGAACGCGGCAGCCTGGCTGGCGTTCTGGGTCTGGCTCAGCGGCCGCGCCCACAGTTCCTGGTGCAAGGTCGCCTACGATTTACCGCCGCGCCGTCTCGAACCAGCCGAGGAAACGCTGTCGGGTGAATGCGGCACGCTGTTCGGCGTGCCTGAATCCGATGCCCTGCCCGTCCTGCAAGCGAGCACGACCGGCAAGTAGACATCCCGCACGGATGCAAGAGGATCGACACCATGATGGTCTGGGCAGCAGTTCTGTTCTTGGCGGCGATGGGTTGCGGTCTGCTGGCATGGCGCTTGTGGCAGCGCGGCAGCGCCGACCGCTGGCTGGCGACCTATGTCCTGGAAACGCCGCGACGGCGAGAACCGCGCGCCGACCAGGACATTCACCTGCTGCTCTGTGTCGCCGACCATTACGAACCGGGCTGGGGCGACGCCTC
>JAGVLI010000778.1 GCA_020054355.1 Planctomycetales bacterium
CGCCCAGGCGGCCGACGCGGTGCTGCAAGCCGCCGGCGTGCGCGGCGTGCGGATCGAGCCGGTGGAAGGTTTCCTCTCCGACCACTACGTACCCGGCGAGAAGATCCTGCGCCTCAGCCCCGACGTTTATTCCGGCCGGTCGCTGGCAGCGCTGGGCATCGCCGCCCACGAAGCAGGCCATGCGATCCAGGATGCCAACAGCTACCCGCTGCTGGTGGTGCGCAATGGCCTGGTGCCGTTGGCCAGCATCGGCGGCAGCGTGTCGATGGTGGTGATCGCCCTGGGCTTCATGCTGGCCAGCCTGAACCTGGTGCTGGTGGGCATCATCGCCTTCTCGTTCACGGTGCTGTTCCAGCTGGTGAACCTGCCGGTGGAGTTCGACGCCAGCCGGCGCGCGAAGCTGGCACTGGCGGAAGCCGGGTTGGTGACGCCGCAGGAAGCGCCGGAAGTGTCGCGCGTGCTGAACGCCGCCGCCTGGACCTACGTGGCGGCCACGCTGAGCGCCATCCTGACGTTGCTCTACTTTCTGTTTCGGGCCGGGTTGTTCGGTGGGTCGCGGCACAGTGAGGAGTGAACATTCTATTGGCGAGCGGCGGGCGTAAGCCCGCTGTTCGATATTGACACCTTTTCGGTTTAACCATGGCGGCCGTTGGCTAGGTAGTAACCATACCAACCGCCGCGCTGGCCTTGCACCACGAAGGCTGGGTCCGCACTCAAATCGACACAGACGCAGGTCACAAACCACAATTCACAGTCATACCAATCCCCGTACTCATCGGTCGTAAGCTCCACCTCAAAAACTTCAGCGCGGTGACTGCCGTCTCGGCCGAAGGCAATTCCTTCCAGGTTCCACTGTCCGGTGCTGCCGAACTGCTTGTAGTCCAAATGGGCATCCAAGTATGCGATTACCTGTCGCATAAGTCCTGCCAGCTGGGGCACGACGATCCGAGCAATCGCCAGTCGCTGAGGATCAGGGTGCTTTTCATCCCCGCAGAGCGCAATCTCATAGCCATTGTCGAAACTACCCAGAACCCAGATTTTCTCCTTGGGAACGTATGTCAACCGGTTCCAATCTGTCTCCCAGGAGCCTAGCAGGTTGATGTCGGAGACATTCTGATAGCCAAGACTGGTCGGGGTGTGGAAGCTCAAGAAACCCATTGCGTCCCCCACTTCAACGACCGGCCCTTCCAACAGCGGGCTTACGCCCGCCGCTCGCCTTTCAGGATTCGTCGCTGTCAATCAACCCCCGCAATCGCCAGGCCAGCGCCGTTGTGCGGTGGCGGGTGTCCTGCCGTTGAATTGCGGTCGCCAGCGCTTTCTTGCTGCCTACCAGCACCACCAGCTTCTTGCCGCGCGTGATGCCCGTGTACAGCAGGTTGCGCTGGAGCAGCATGAAGTGCTGCATGTGCAGGGGAATCACCACGGCGGGGTATTCGCTGCCCTGGCTCTTGTGAATGCTCAGCGCGTAGGCCAGCGCCAGCTCGTCGAGTTCGCCGAAGTCGTAGGGCACCCGCTTGCCGTCGAAATCGACCGTCAGCAGCTGCTCTTCCTCGTCGATGCCCTGCACCCGGCCAATGTCCCCGTTGAAGACTTCCTTCTGATAGTTGTTCACCGTTTGCAGCACCTTGTCGCCGACGCGGAAGGTCCAGCCGTGCCGTTGCACCTGCGGGCCGCCCCGGTCGTTGAGCACCGCTTGCAGCCGTTCGTTCAGGTTGCGCGTGCCCAGCTCGAAGCGATTCATCGGCGTCAGGATTTGCACGTCGCGCAGCGGGTCGAGCTGAAACTTCGCCGGGATACGCTCGCGCACCATCGTCACGATGCGGTCGATCACCAACTCCGGCGTATCCGCCGCCACGAAGTAGAAGTCGCCCTGACCCGCCGGGGCGGACTCGGGCAGTTCGCCGTGATTGACCTGGTGGGCGGCGCGCACGATCCAGCTCCGCTCGGCCTGGCGGAAAATCTCCGTGAGCCGCACCACGGGCACCGCCTGGGAGCGAATGATTTCGCTGAGCACCGCGCCCGGTCCCACGGACGGCAACTGGTCCACGTCGCCGACCAGAACCAGGCAAGCCGAGTCCGGCAGGGCGCGCAAGAGCTGGTTCATCAGCACGACATCGACCATCGAGGCTTCATCGACGACGATCAGGTCGTATTCGAGCGGCAAGTCCCGGCCATGCTTGAAGCCGCCGACGCCCGGCTCGTACTCCAGCAAGCGGTGAATCGTACTGGCTTCCCGGCCCGTGGTTTCCTGAAGCCGTTTCGCGGCCCGGCCGGTGGGGGCGCACAGGGCACAGCGCAGCCCCTTGTAAGCGAAGATTTCCAGAATGCCGCGAACGATGGTCGTCTTGCCTACGCCCGGGCCACCGGTGATGACCAGCACCTTGCTGGTGGCGGCCTGGCGGATCGCCTCGCGCTGCGTGGGTGCTAGTTCCAGGCCCATCCGCTGCTCGATCCAGCTCAAGGCAGCTTCGGTCTTGATCGCTGGCAGCGGATGCCCGCCGGCTTGCAGTTGCGCCAGCGCGCGGGCGATGCCGATTTCGGCGAGGAAGAGCGGCTTCAGGTAAAGCCAGGGGGAGTCTTCCGGTGCCGCTTGCGGCTTTGCACTGGAAAACGCCTCCCGCACCAACTCCTCTTCCGTCCGCCCCGCTTCCACGGCAGCCGCCACGATCCCCGGATCGATGCCAGTCAGTTCGGCCGTTTGTTGCACGACGGCAGCTTCCGGATAGCCGACGTGCCCCTGACCGCTCAGTTCCTGCAAGACATAGCGCAGGGCGGCGCGGGCGCGGAGCGGCGAGTTGCGGTCGATGCCTAGCCGGACGGCCAGCTCGTCGGCGGTCTGGAAGCCGACGCCCCAGATGTCGGTGGCGAGTCGATAGGGATTCTCCTGCACCAGTTCGACGGCGCGTTCGCCATACGTCTTCCAGATGCGGACGGCCCGCGCCGTGCCGACGCCGTGCGCTTGCAGGAAGATGACGATCTTGCGCACCGCCTTCTGTTCCTGCCAGCTTTCGCGGATGCGTTCCAGACGGCGGGCGCCGATGCCCTTGACCTCCTTGAGAAACGCAATGCTCTCGTCGATGACGGCCAGGGTGCGTTCGCCGAAAGTCTCGACGATCTTGCGGGCGTAGTGCGGGCCGATGCCCTTGATGAGTCCGGAAGCGAGGAAGCGCTCGATGCCTTCGGGCGTGTGAGGCGGCGTGACGCGCAGCTCGGTTGCCTTGAACTGCAAGCCGTGAGCGCGATCCTGCACCCAGCTCCCGGTGGCGTGGATGAACTCGCCGGCCGCGATGGACGGCAAGTTGCCTACGACGGTGACGAGGTCGCGCCGGCCGGCGGCCTGCACGCGCAGCACGGCGAAGCCGTTTTCCGGATTGTGGAAGGTCACATGCTCGATGGAGCCGGACAGCGTTTCGGACATGACAGGGATTGTACCAGCCGTTTAGCCGCGAGCCGAAGGCGAGCGCTGCGCATCACCAGAGCGGCGCGTGCCCCAGCTGCCGGCGCAGCAAGCCGATCTGCCCGGCGTGCAGCATCTCGTGCTGGCCGCACCACCACAGGCCGCCCATCTTGATATTGAACAACGGATGCGGTTTCAGCGGCGGCTGTTGCAGGTCTTCATCCGTGAGTTGCGGCAGTTCGTGCAGCGCCTGCTGATGGACCATGTCGAAGACGTGCCGCAATTCCTCGGCGCTGGGGTTCTTCGCGGGGTCAGGCTCCGCCGTGGAATCCCGGCCGAACTGCATCAGGAACAGCTCCGAGATGAGGTTTTGATCCGAGGGCACCCGGCCGCGCACCCGTTCGAGGAGCAAGCGATACTGCCCCATCGCCAGGTGGCCGACTTGCCAGCCGATATGACTGACGCCGCCGGCCGGCATGCGGAACCAGTCGGTGGTCGGCGTGGCATCGAGCAGCTTGACGGTGTAGCCGCGGGCGAAGACGATCTGATCGAGGGCGAGCTGAAGTTGGGGGGACATCGGCGGTTACCTCGCCCATTCCGGAATCGAGGGCACATCGGGGCGACACATGCGCACGGCGTTCCACCGGGCCGGCAACCAACGCGGTGCGAGCTTGCCCGGGGGTCCTCAGGCTGGCGTCTTGCTCAACGAGTGGTCGAAGGTATCGGCCGGCAGCAAGCCGCGCCAGTCGAGCTGCATGCGCGTCGCCACGAGATCGTGCATGGAGACGTGCTCATCCGGGGCGTACGGACGAAACAGGAAAATCGTCTTGGATGCCGGATGGTCAAAGCGCCAGCCGGCCTCCTTGCGGGCTTCCGTGAAGTGCAAGTCCCGCAGCATCTGGCGCAGCTGCGCGAAGGAAATGGGACTGGTTTTCATGGCGGATACCTCAGCCTTCCGCGAGGACGTCGTCTCGGAATCGGGCGAACTGCCGGATGGCGGCTGGGTCGAGCAAGTTCGCCTGCGGGACGTACACGGTCATGGTCGCCGACACGCCGAGCCGAGTTTTTGGCAACTGTTCCCGCAGGTTCTGTTGCACGTACAACCACCAGGCACGGTCTTTTTTCGCATCGTATACGACCAGGATTACCGGCAGCCACTCATTCAGCCAATATACCACGTCCCGCCAATCCAGGCGAACGGCAATCGCTTGGCGGCGCGATACGCTCCTGATGGAGTCGGTGGCCTTGAGTTGAAAACGCACCGGGCCGTTTTCGATTTCACCACGCCGGCTGAAAGTCGTCATGAGGAGATCGATGCCATAGTCCTGGCTGATCCGCTGCACGGTCCAGCCGCACTGCAACACGCATTTCTCGACGTGATTGACGCTCAAATCGGCAACGATATGCTCGCGGGTCCGGCGCTTGCGAGGCGAGTTTCGAGGCATGGCGTCCTCCGCAGGTGATTGGGCTGCCGAGCGCTTGTTCGTCGGAGGGATTATCGTGCTTCCAGACAGGTCGTTTCCATGCAATTTCAGTCGCAGTATCAAGACAGTGTCGCGGTCACGGCAGATGAAGAGTCGCCTCGGGGCCTCGGAAGCGCTGGAATGCCTGGTGCAGCGACGGTAACATAGGCATCAGGGCGATTTCAGCCCACTACGCGGAAGACGCCACCGGATTCAGGAAAGCACGCATGGCCATTTCCATCAATCTGCCTGACGAGCTGGCCAATCAGGTGCGCCAGCACGAAAACGATCTGCCGGAAATCCTGACGCTGGGATTGCGGGAATGGCATGCCCGCCAGGAACCAGGGTTTGCCGGACTGAGCGGCGTGCTGGAAACGCTGGCTACGCTGCCGGCTCCGGAAGAAGTCTTGGCCCTGCGGCCCACTCCGCTGGTGCAAGGCCGGATCGATGATTTACTGGAGAAGAACCGAACGGGAGGGCTGACTCCGGAAGAGCAACGCGAATGGAACCAGTTTCAGTTTGTCGAGCACCTGGTGCGTCTCGCCAAGGCACGGGCGCTGGTCAAGCTCCGGGGAGCGTGAGGGCGGATGAGCCTAATTCATGTCCCTGTTGCCTTGTGCCTTGAGGGTTGACGCCCATGAAACGGCGCAGGTTCATTTTTCTCGGTATCGGTATCCTGTTGCTGACAGGAATCAGCTTGCTCCCGACAACGCGCTGGCGGATCAAGGGGTGGATGAACGGCGAGGCGTTCTACCGGGGCCGGCCGACGAGTTACTGGTACGAGCAATGCCGCTATAAGAGTTGGCTGCAACTGCAATACGAAGCCTCGCGACGGTCGAATTGGTTGATCGATTGGTTGCCAGGCTCCTCCGATCAACTCACCGGGCAAGCCCTGGCTGAGCAATTCGCCGATCCCGAAGCCATACCGGTGCTGCTCGAACTGCTGCGCTTTTCTGATGCTACCTGGTTTGCCGCCTACGCTTTGGACCGGTTCGATTCGCTTCCGGAGGCAGCGATACCGGTGCTGGTTAGCGTTTGTCGGGGTCCAGTCATCGCACATCCATTCGGACCATGCACACTCGATCAACAGCTTCGAGGCGTATTGCTTCGCCTGCTAACAAAAGCCGGCTCATCGAATGAGCGAGCCGTTCCTTACCTGCACGACGCTCTAGCAATCGCGGAGAACGACGAATTGCTGCAGCGCACTCTGCTGGCCATTCTCCAGGATCATCCGTGAAGCCAGTTTATGAAAGAAGCATGAGAAGCCGCGCGGTTTCCGGTTGACTTCTGAGTGCGGGTGGCCCATTCTATTACCAAGCCAACAGGGCCAGCCCACGGCCCTCCCACCATCACCCTCCTGCCATCCGTGGGGTAGCCTGCCATGTTCGATCTGCACACCGGCAAAAGCTCCGATTGTACCGGGATGTCGCGGCGGCAGTTTCTGCGCGTCGGCGGCCTGTCCGCGTTTGGGTTGACGTTGCCGCAGTTGTTGAGCGCGAAGCCGCAAGCGGCCAAGGCCACGAACTGCATCCTGATGTGGATGCAGGGCGGGCCGAGCCATCACGAGACTTTTGACCCGAAGCCGGATGCCCCGGCGGAGATTCGCGGCGAGTTCGGCACCGTGCCGACCACGCTGCCCGGCGTCCGCATCAGCGAACACCTGCCGCTCTTGGCCAAGCAGACCGATAAATACAGCATCATTCGCGGGCACGATCCCAAGAATGGCAGCCACGGCACCGCCGACCATCTGATGATGTCCGGCCAGCCGTTCAATCCGTCGTTGCCGTTCCCCTGCTTCGGTTCGGTGGTCGCTAAGGAACGCGGCTACAAGGAGGGCATGTTCCCCTTCGTGCAGCTGGGCCGGGCCGTCGATCGCCGCTTCAACGGCGGGGTGGCGGGCTTCCTGGGCGACCAGTACAACCCGTTTGAAGTCGGCGAAGACCCGAACGCGCCGATCTTCAAGGTGCGCGATCTGAGCTTGGCCAACGACGGCGAGCGCATCCGCCTGGAACGCCGTTACGCGATGCTCAACGAGATCGACCGCTATCAGCAGGGCGTCGAGGAGAAGGCCGCTGCCGTGCAGACACGCGACGTCTTCTACGAGAAGGCCCATTCGCTGATTACCTCGCCGGCCGCCAAGCGGGCCTTCGACCTGGATCAGGAACCGAGCCGGGTCCGCGAGATGTATGGCAGGAACAACCTCGGCCAGTCGTGCTTGCTGGCCCGGCGGCTGATCGAAGCGGGCGTGCATTTCGTGACCGTGACCAACGGCGGTTGGGACACGCACCAGAACAACTTCCGCAGCCTGAAGGACCGCCTGCTGCCGCCGCTGGACCGGGGCTATTCGGCGTTGCTCCAAGACCTGCACGCGCGCGGCATGCTCGACAACACGCTGGTAGTCTGGTTCGGCGATTTCGGCCGGACGCCGAAGGTCAATCCGTCGGCGGGCCGCGATCACTGGGCGACGGCGGGCGTGGCCTGCATGGGCGGCGGCGGCGTGAAGATGGGCGAAGTGGTCGGCGCCACCAACCAGTTCGGCGAGTTCGTCATCGACAGCCCGGCCACGCCGCAAGACCTGGCCGCGACCATCTATCACACGCTTGGCATCCCGCTGCACACCTGGTACAAGGCCCAGGACGGCCGGCCGATCGAGTTGGTGCCGACGGGCAAGCCGATCCGTCAGCTGGTCAGCTAAAGTAGCCCGCCGCTCCGCGGCGCAGCCGCACATAGTAGCCCGCCGCTCCGCGGCGGTGCGAGC
>JAGVLI010000919.1 GCA_020054355.1 Planctomycetales bacterium
CCAGTTCTTCGTCACGTTCAGCAACCGGCGCAACTGCTCCGCCACGCCCGCGTCCTTCGCCTGGCGCGCCACCTCGCGGATCTGGCATAGCGCGGCCGACCGCCCCCGGCGCACTTCCTGGACCGGGTGTGCCGGCTTGTTCTCCAGCAAACGCGCCACCCGCCTGACCCAACGGCAGGTCGCCCGCACCGAAGGGTCTTGACCTGTGTGGGGAGGCCGGCAATGGGTCCGTGCCATGGCTCGCCCTCCTATTTCTCCCCACGGCAATTCTATACGGGGTCTCAACCCAAGTTTGCCGTCCTAGGAAAAAAATCGGTCGCAATCCCACGGATCGCGGGAAAAACGGCACCAAACGCAGTTTGTTGGTCGAGCAGCAGGGCGGCCCGCTGGGGCTGGTCATCGACGGTGCCCACCGGCATGACACCAAACTCTTGCGGGTGACCATCGAGGCCATCGTCGTGGAGCGGCCGCGCCCCACGCGCCGACGGCCGCAGCATCTCTGCTTGGACAAAGCCTATGACAAACACACGGGGCGCTCCACGGCGGCAGCCTTTGGCTATCGGCCGCACATCCGCCGGATCGGCGAGGAAAACCAGCCACCGGAACCGGGGGCCGCGCGGCATCCGGCGCGGCGCTGGGTCGCGGAACGCACGCTGGCTTGGTTGTCGAAATGCCGTGGCATTTTGATTCGCTACGACAAACACGATGGGAACTACCTCGGCCTGATTCAATTGGCGTGTGTCTTGCTCTGGTTTCGCCGGCTGCACCGCTTGAGCGTCTTGAGATAGTTTCTAATTGCGCCGTCGCTGACGTGGCGAACGACGGAATGTCCGGGTCCGACATCCGCAGCGATGTATACCATTGCGACCCAGCACCGGCCTGTTTCTGGCGGGCTTGTCCGCTCGTAATACCGCGATGCCCGACTACGGTGCCCGAGACCGCCTGAACTTACCCCGATTCCCCATTCCCATTCCCGGTGGCTGCAAAATCCCGGCTTCCGTCTGGACAGACGGCACCGCGCGTGGGTGGAATCACAAGGCGCCGCGCTCCGCATGAGTCCGAGGAAAAAACTCCCCAGCGGCCTTGTGCCGACTGATGGCTGTGGGACCGCTCCGGGCGGGGTAACTCTCGCCCCTGAACGGCCACTTCGGACTGGAAACGTGCTGAGGTTCGCCGGGCCGTCCATCGAGTCAATCTGGACGCGATTGAAAGGACAAATGGGTATTCGCCGAACCGCTTTTATTTCGGCACCTAACAGCGGGAGAATACCGACCGCGACACGCGGCAGGGGTGGATCGATCTTCGCCTGACGCTGGGGGAAACCAGCGGTCCTTGCACGCTGGGGAAAAAGTACGCGCTGGGTGGTAATTCTGCTAAACCGCAAGCGGCGTAGGTTGGGTAATTGCCGATTGTGCCAGCGGCGGGCGTGACAATGGCAGAAGTTACAACGCTCCTGCGGGCTGCCGGAATCGGCCGCGAAAGCGCGGCGATCCGGAACTCCTCTGCAACTGGCACATTAGGACCGGCAGCGCTCGAAATTGCAGTCGTCGTGCCGACCCTGGCTCAACTTTTGCTGTAGAATTGCACCGGACACATCTGCCGGAACTTCTCGGTTCCTCGTCCATCTCTCACTGCCTGTCAGGAGGCCCTGGGCATGGCTCTGCGCGGAAGGTACGTCTTCATCTTTTTGACGGTCCTGGCGTCGTTCGGCGCCCAGGCCCGCACGCAGAACTTCGTGGCCAACGCCCCCACGCAGGAAATCGCCCAGCAGATCGCCCAGTATGCCGAGCACTATCGCAAGGAAAAGGCGCTGCAATGGCTGGGGCAGGAGATGCCGCCCTGGTCGGAGCCGTGCCCGATTCAAGTCAAAGTCACCATGAGCGGGGCGGGCGGGGCCACGTCGTTCGCGTTCGACCGCGGCCAGGTGCTGGGGCAGCACATGCAGATCGAAGGCTCGCTGGATCGGCTGCTGGTCAGCGTGCTGCCGCACGAAGTCACGCACACGGTCTTCGCCCACTATTATCGCCGGCCGGTGCCCCGCTGGGCCGACGAGGGCGGTTCCGTGCTGTCCGAGGACGACACCGAACGCAATCGTCACGACATGATTTGCCGGCAGATTCTGAATACACCGGGCCGGGCCATCCCGCTGCGCCGGCTGTTTGCTTTCACCGAATATCCGAAGGACGTGATGGCCCTGTACGCCCAGGGTTTTTCCGTGACGAATTTCCTGGTGAATGCCAGCAACCGGCAGGCGTTCCTGGCCTTCGTGGCCCACGGCATGCAATACGGCTGGGACAGTGCTTGCCAGACGCATTACCGCTATCAGAACGTCGAGGAACTCGAGCAAGCCTGGCTGGCGAAGCTGCGGGAAACCAAACGGCCGCCAGCCCAGCTGGTCAATAACACGAATACCAACAACCCGCCGACACTGGAATCCGACCAGCGCACCGTGGTCCGCCTGACGGCCCCACCCGCTCAACCACTGGATGCACCCGCCGGCCCCGTCTTCCGCGGAGCGAATCCCGAAGCGACCCCCGCCGGCCGACCTAACTATTTGCCCGAACCCGGCCCGCAGGCGACAGCCCCGCAGATAGCGATGCCGCCGTTGCAAGTGCCGTCGCCGCAACCAGCGGCAGGCTGGTCGCCAGTGCCGCCGGGTGGTCAGCAGCCGCCGACGGTTCAACTTGGCCCACCGCAGTTCATGTCACAGGGACGCTGAGGTATCGCCCATCAGCGGCGGCGGATCAGTTGTCCGCAGGCAGCAGCGATGTCAGCGCCGAGCGAATAGCGAATCGTGACGTGCATTCCCGCGGCACGCAAGGCCGCCGCGAATGCCTGCCGCCGGCTGTTCCCCGTGGGGCGCAGCGTCGGTGCGTCGCCGATCGGGTTGTAGGGGATGAGATTGACGTGGGCCGGCAGGCCGTGCAGAAAGCCGAGCAGGGCGGCTAGGTCTTCGTCGGTGTCGTTGACGGCGTCGAGCAGCAGATACTCGATCATCAAGGGCATTCCTTGCCGGGCCGTGACCTCTGCCGCCGCGGCGCGCAGCTCTGGCAGCGGGTAGCGACGGGCCAGTGGAATCAGCTTCTCGCGCTGTTCCTGGCGGGCACTGTGCAAGCTGAGGGCCAGACGGACCCTGGGCAGCCGCCGGGCACAACGCACCATCGCCTCCGGAATGCCGACTGTCGAGATGAGGAGATGCCGCGACGCGAGCGCGAAGAACTGCCGCGATTGCAGCACTTCCACCGCCTGACAGACCGCTTCCTCGTTGTGCAGCGGCTCCCCCATGCCCATGAAGACGACGTTGCGCACGGTACGCTGTTCGGAGCGGAGGATGCGGTTGGCCTGCGCCACCTGGTCGAGAATCTCGGCGGCGGTCAGATCGTGCGCCGTGCCCATGTAGCCGGTGGCGCAGAACGCACAATGCGCCGCACAACCGATCTGCGACGATACGCAGAGAGCGGTCCTCCCGGAGGCGATTCGCAGGATCACCGTTTCCAGCAGGTGGCCTTGCCCCGTGCGGAAGATGAGCTTGCTGGCCCCGTCGAGTTGCGAGTCGCGTCGTTCGTGCAAGGCGAGGCTGTGGCAAGCGATCGCGTCGGAGAACTCCCGCCGACGATCCTCGGGCAATTCGCGGACTGCGGTGTCGGCGTCCTGGTGGGATTTGTAGAAGGCATTACGCCAGCGGCGGAGCCGGTCGGGATCGATGCGCAGGCGACTGCGGAGTGTTTCCATGCCGGCAAGGTCGTGGATGCTGACCATCGAACTATTGTAACCGCGAAGCCGCAAGCGGCCCACTCAGGCGGCGGCTTCGCGTTCCTCGCCGGCCTGGAACAGCCAGCCGAGCGGCGGCGGCATTTGCGTCGGCCCCATTCGGCCGTCGCTCTTGCCTTCCCAGAGATGGGTGCGGACCTTTTCCAGAATTAGCCCGGCGACGGCGACCGCGTTGCAGCCATCCTGGCCCGTGACGCGCGGCGGCCTGCCGGTCTGCACGCTTTCGACGAAGTCTTGCAGCTCGCGCGTCAACTGGTCCCCCTGGTTGCAGTCCAGATCGAGGACTTGCAGGTGAGTGCCGAACAGGTCGTGCTGCAAGCCGGTCCGTTGGGCCGGCGCCAGCCGGC
>JAGVLI010000472.1 GCA_020054355.1 Planctomycetales bacterium
AGCGAGCAGCCGACGCACTTCGCCGGCGCGGCGCGGCTGCGGGCGCTGCCGCCGCACACGCATGTCCTCGACGTGCCCCGCAATCCGGGCGAGATTGTGCTCGCTCTCGGGCTGGGCCTGGAAGCGAAGCTCCCGTTGCAGCGCGTGCTGAACGTCCAGATTGAAAAAGCCATTGACGACCAGGATCAGAATCTGGAAGTATTGCCGATCCCGCCAGTTGCGAAAGACCCCAACGGGCCGGTGTTCATCGGTAATGTGCTGGGCAAGCCCCAGGCACTGGTCGGCACCGCCGGACAGCAGCAGGCCCCAATCCGGTTCAAGGCAGGCGAGCAACCGTCGCGAACGCTGAGAGAACTGACGGGAGCGGTGCGCGTCGAAGTGCTGACGCCGCCCGAAGCGCTCATCACCGTGGACGAAGTGCTGAAGGCCGCCGGCAAGACCGTCAATGGCTCGAACGGCGGCACGCTGACGGTGCAGGAGGTCAAGCGCGAGGAAGACGGGCATGTGAAATTGCAGGTCGAGCTGGTGCAGCCCGCCGACATGAACGGCGGCAACCCGCTGGGCGGCAACATCCAGGTTCTGGGCCAGATTCGCGTCGGCGTCGTGCAGATTGGCGGCAATGTCATCGCCGGTAATCCCGGCGCGGACCTCGGTCTGTCCCTGCTCGACGCCAAGGGCCAGCCGTTCCAGTTGGTGAGCAATCCGATTCGCCAGTGGAAGATCAACAACAACCAGGTTTCCCACGAACTGACGCTGCACTTCAAACCGCAGCCGGGCCAGGCCGAGCCGGCCAAGCTGATCCACTCCGGCGTCCGCTTGGCCGTGGT
This sequence comes from Planctomycetales bacterium, assembly GCA_020054355.1. Lineage (GTDB taxonomy): Bacteria > Planctomycetota > Planctomycetia > Gemmatales > Gemmataceae > JAGVLI01. The sequence continues at coordinate 828 of JAGVLI010000472.1, forward strand.
CGAGATTCCCTTCTCCCTGAAGGACGTGCCGCTGCCAGCCGCCCGCTGATGCCCTCGCGACCTTGCACTCCCCCTCGACACTTTTCGGCCGGCAGCAACTGGCTTCCCGCCGCGGTTCCGAGTAACATGCCGTTAGCGAAATTCGGGCCGGCGCGCTGCCAGCGCTGGCCCTTTGCTGGATGCAGCTGCCCGTCCGGTTCGTGCTGTTCCCTTGGCTGGATGGACGAAGGATTGATCCCATGTACCGCCTAGCTCTCCCTGGACTCGGCCTGATCCTGGCGTTTTGTGGCACGGTGGTCTGGGCCGATAATGCCGCGCTCAAGGAGACCCTGGTCATCCAGGAAGCGATGCAGTCGGCCATCCAGGAAGCGGAGCCGAGCATCGCCTGCATCCTGATTTCCCGCAGCGAGGATTACGTCAAGCTCGGCGAGACACCCCAGGCCGACGGTTCCGGCAAACTGGGCCGCTTCCACTTGCAGCGCGCCCAGGACAGCATCGACTCGCCCGATCCGACCGACCGCGAAAGGCTGAAAAAGCTCGACATGGAGCAGGCCGGCTACGTCCCGGAAGTCTTCGGCAGCGGCGTGGTCATCGACGACAGCGGCCTGGTGCTGACCAGCGAACACGTCGTCCGCGACGCCACCAAGATTTTCGTTCGGCTGCCGGGACAGAAGGGCTGCTACGCCGACATTCACGCCGCCGACCCGCGCAGCGACCTGGCCGTGCTGCGTCTGATCGGGCCGCCGCCGAAATTGAAAGCGATCAAGCTCGGCGACGGCGGCAAGGCGAAGAAAGGCCAGTTCGTCATCTCGCTGGCCAATCCCTTCGCGGCCGGTTTTCGCGACGGCAGCCCCAGCGCTTCCTGGGGCATCATCAGCAATATCCGCCGCCGGCCCGCCGGCCCGGTCGTCGAGCAGGAGCGCGTCAAGCCGTTGTACATGCACGGCGTCCTCTTGCAGACGGATGCGCGGCTCAACCTGGGTTGCAGCGGCGGGGCCTTGCTCGACCTGAAAGGCGAATTGATCGGTCTGACGACCGCGCTGGCGGCGATCACCGGCGGCGAGACGGCCGGCGGCTTCGCGCTGCCCATCGATGGCGGCATCCGCCGCATTCTCGAAGTGCTGAAGAAGGGCGAAGAAGTGGAATACGGCTTCCTGGGCGTGCAGCTGGGGCAGGCCGGCGGCGGGCCGCTGCCGCGCGGCTTGCAGATTCAGGGCGTGGCGCCGCTTTCACCGGCATCGGGAAAAGGATTGGAGCCGCGCGACGTGATCCTGTCCGTCAACGGCTTGCCGATTAACGACAGCGATGACCTGTTCGTGGCGGTCGGCACCCAACTTGCCGGCAGCGAGGCTCGGCTTGAATTGCTGCGCGGCGGCGTGCCGCGCACCGTGACGGTGACGCTGGCCAAGTTCAACGTGCCGGGCAAGTTCATCGCCTCGCGCCGGCCGCCCTTCGTCCGCGGCCTGCGGGTCGATTACCTGAGCATCTACTTGCAGAACCTGCTTCCCACTTCCTATCCGCGCGGCGTCAGCCACGGCGTCATCGTCCGCGAAGTGCAGCCGGACAGCGCCGCCAGCGCAGCGCTGCTCAAGGCCAACGACATCGTCACCCACGTCAAGGGAGAGCCGGTCAACACGCCCGCCGAGTTCTATAAAAAGCTGCAGTCGGCCACCGGGCCAGTGGACCTTACCCTCGGCGGCTCGCACCAGCTGAAACTCAATTGAGGGCGAGCGAACCCGCGTAGGGTCCGCTGTGCGGACCAATTCCCGCTCGCAACTTCCGACGTTCAATGGTCCGCACAGCGGACCCTACGAGTTTGACCCGCTCGCGGCTTTGCAAGCAGGACACCCATGCGCTACGGCATCTGCAACGAAACCTATGAAGGCTGGGACCATCCCCGGATTTGCCAGCTCACGGCCCAGCTCGGCTACACCGGCCTGGAGGTGGCTCCGTTCACGCTGGCGCCCCGTATCACGGACGTCTCCGCCGAGCGGCGCAAGCAGCTGCGCGGCCAGGCCGAGGAATGCGGACTGACCATCTTCGGTCTGCACTGGCTGCTCGCCAAGACGGAAGGCTTTCAGCTGACCTCGCCGAACGAGAGCGTCCGCCGGAAGACCGCGGACTACCTCGGCGAACTGGCCCGTTGCTGCCGCGATCTCGGCGGCGACCTGATGGTCTTCGGCTCGCCTGCCCAGCGCCGCATTCCGGAAGGCGGCACCAAGCAGCAGGCGATGGAGTACGCCACCGACACCTTCAAGCGCGCGGCTGCGGCCTTTGCCGATGCGGGCGTGAAGTTGTGCCTGGAGCCGCTGGCGCCGCCCGATGCGGATTTCCTGAACACCTGCGCCGAGGGCGTGGAGCTGCTGGATCGGATCGATCACCCGAACTTCGTCCTGCACCTCGACGTGCGGGCCATGTCCAGCGAGACGAACTCGGTGCCGGAGTTGATCCGCCGCAACGCCGCGCGGACGGGACATTTCCACGCCAACGACCCCAACCTGCGCGGTCCGGGCTTCGGCAAGGTCGATTTCGTACCGATCTTCAAGGCGTTGAAAGAGGTGAACTATCAGGGCTGGGTCTCGGTGGAAGTGTTCGACTACAAGCCGGACCCCGAAACGATTGCCCGCGAGAGCATCCGCTACATGAAGGAATGCGAAGCGAAAGCGTGAGGCCGCTTGCGGCTTCGCACAGTTACCGCGAACCATCCACCGCCAGGTACTTCCCCCGGTTCTCCCGCGCTAGCCGGTGCATCGGCAGATCCTCCCGGTCCCGGTTGGCCAGGTTCAGCTCGACGACGTGAATCGCCGACTTTCCCTGGTTGAGCTGCGTCAAGGCGCGGACGTCCTCGGGTTTCAGGTCGTCCGCGTCGGTCAGGAAGAAGATCACTTCGGGACGGAGCAGCACGGCCTGACGCAGTGCCTGGAAGTGGTCGGTCCCGCCTTCGGGCACCAGCTGGTTCAGCCTGCCTTTGATTTCGAGCAGACGGTCCCCGGCGGCGGACTGCAAGCCTCCAGCGCCTACGAGGAATTTCATCTGCCGATTGTAGGCGATGATCTGCAAGCGCACGGCGGCGGAAAGCCGGCCGACGCTGCGCACGACTTCTTGTTCCGCCAGTGCCAGTCTGCCTTGCTGGCCCATGCTGCCGGAACTATCCAGCACATAAACCACGGAACGCGCCTCGGCCGGGACCGGGAACAGCTTGCTTGCCGGGCCCGCCCCGTTCGCCGCTCCCGCC
>JAGVLI010000775.1 GCA_020054355.1 Planctomycetales bacterium
CGTGTGCTCTTCCGATCTCATTCTGGTTGGCGGCGGTCTTGCGTGCCCCAGCCGGCGGCAGCTGGATGGCGACGGGCAGCTTGCCGGTCTGCGCGGCCACGGGCATCGCCTGATTGCCCCGACGGCAGAAGGGCGTCAGCGACTGGGCCAGGTCGCTCGCCGACTGGTAGCGGTCCTCCGGCTTCTTCGCCAGCAGCTTTTTGATGACCAGCCAGAGCTGCGGCGGCACTTCCGGACGGTGGCTGTCGATCGGCACCGGTTCGTCGGTCTGGTGCTTGAGCAGCACTTCGGGGACGTTGCCGCCCTTGAAGGGAGCGATGCCGGCGATCAGGTAGTAGAGCGTGCAGCCGAGACTGTAGAGATCGGCGCGGGCATCGACGGTGTGCGCGTTGCGGGCCTGTTCGGGGGCCAGGTATTCCGGGGTGCCGATCACCGCGCCCATGCGCGTCAGGGCGTTGCTTTCATCGGGGTTTTCGATGCGGGCCAGGCCCATGTCCAGCACCTTGACCGTGCCGCTCTTCGCAAGCAGCAGGTTACCCGGCTTGATGTCGCGATGCACCAGCCCTTGCTGATGGGCGTGCGCCAGACCGAGCGCCGCTTGCCGGATGTATTCGCAGGCGTCGCCGATGGGCAGCGGGCCTTGCTGTTTGACCAGCTTCGACAGGTCGATGCCGTCCACGTATTCCATCGCGAAATAATGCGACGTGCCGGTCGGCCCGCCGTCGAAGCCCATGACCAGGTTCGGGTGGATCAGCTTGGCGGAAGCCTGGATTTCCTGCAAGAACCGGCGGGCGGCTTCATTGCTGGCCAACTTCTCCTTGCGGATGATCTTCAGGGCCACCACCCGGCCCATGGTCGGGTGATACGCCTTGAAGACCGTGCCCATGCCGCCTTCGCCGATGCGGTCCATCAGCCGGTACTGGCCGACCAGCAACTCCTTGCCGTTGCCCTTGACCAGCTGGTTGACCTGGAAGGGCGTCAGCCAGCCGCGCTGGACCAGTTCCTTGGTCAACGGCATGGGGTCGTCGCCCTGCGCCTGGGGCAACCGCGCGGCCTCGGCGAGTTGTTGAGGTTCGAGCAGTCCGAGTTCCTTCAAGCCGTCGATAAACGCAGTCACGCGATTGGCGGCCATCGTACATCCTCGCGATAGGGGGAGAGGCGTTTGCTTCAACTGTATGGGAGAGCCATCGGCAGCGCCGAAGCTGTTTTTCGTGGATCAGCCAGCAACAGGCAACAGCATGTCACCCTACTTTACATCAGATTTCATTGGCCTGCGGGAAGAATTATCCGGTTCTTCCGATTCTTGGTTCACCTCGGACAATAAACCCTTCGGCACACCAGAAGTTTCGAGGCTCGGCCAGCTTCGGAGCAAGTTGTCCGACCAGTTCTCGCACCGGGAAGCCGCCTTTTTTCACTGCCGCGAGAGATTATCGTTCCGGCCTGATTTCTTCCGGCTTCCGGGCGAACTATCATTCATACAACGAACGGGAAAGTCCGCCTTGCGCAGCTGGCATTCACTTTGAACTGCGGGACAACTGGTAGGGTCCGCTGTGCGGACCATTAGAGTCCCGACAGCATGAAGGTTAGTGGTCCGCACAGCGGACCCTACGGGAGTTTTGTCCTCAAACTCTTTGAGCTTTCTCTTGCCCCCGCAAGCGATACGCTGCCAGGATGGATTCGTGACCGCCAGTATCAACGATTGCCAGCCACGAACGTTGGTTGCCATTTGTCAGGAGCAACTCCATGCAGACTTTTGCGACCGCCGTCAATGGTACTGTCGCCTCGGGCAGCAGCGCGTCCGGAATTCGCTGGAATTTGGACGATCTTTATCGCGGGGTCGATGATCCGCGTCTCGAAGCCGATCTGACCGAAGCCTTGCACCGTGCCCAGGCATTCGAGCGGACTTATCGCGGCCAGATCAACAGCCCCACCGGCCCGACGGCCGAGCAATTGCAAACCGCGTTGACGGAGCTAGAAAGCCTTTACGAGCAGATGGACAAGCCAGCCGCGTTTGCCGGCCTGCTGCATGCCGGCAAGACCGACGACCTCAGGCATGGCGCGCTGCTGGCCAAAACCCGCGAACAGCGCACCGTCATCAACAAGCACCTCATCTTCTTCGATCTCGAATGGGTGCAACTGGCCGACGCGCCGGCCCAGAAATTGATCGAGGATCCCCGGTTGGAGAGGTTTCGCCACTTCCTGGAGCAGAAGCGCTTCTGGCGGCCGCACTACCTCAGCGAACCGGAGGAAAAGATCCTCGACGAGAAGTCCGTCACCGGCCGGTCGGCCTTCGTCCGCCTCTTCGACGAAACCGTGTCCGTGATGAAGTTCCCTTACGAACATGGCGGCGAGACCCAGCAGCTCAGCCAGCAGGAAATCCTGGCCAAGCTCTACGATGCCGACCGCGCCGTCCGCCAGGCGGCAGCGTTCGGCCTGACCCGCGGGCTGCAAGACAACGCCCGGCTGCTGACTTATGTCTTCAACACCCTGGTGCTGGACCACAAGGCGGATTGCGACTTGCGCAAGTTCCCCAACCCGATGGCCCCGCGCCACCTGGCCAACGAGATCACCCAGGAAGTGGTCGAAGCGTTGATGTCGGCCACCGAACGCCATTACCCGACCGTGCAGCGCTTCTATCGCCTCAAGGGCAAGCTGCTCGGTCTGGAACCGCTGCAGGACTACGACCGCTATGCGCCACTGTTCCCCGACATGCCCAGCTGCGACTGGCCGCGCGGCCGGCAAATCGTTCAGGAAAGCTATGCCGCGTTCAGCCCCAAGGCGGGGGCGGTCATCGGGGAGTTCTTCGAGAAAAGCTGGATCGACGCCGAGCTGCGGCCCGGCAAGCGCGGCGGGGCCTTCTCCAGCAGCGCGGTGCCGAGCGTGCATCCGTACATCCTGATGAACTACACGGATCGGCTGCGCGACGTGATGACCTTGGCCCACGAGCTGGGCCACGGCTTGCACCAGTACCTGTCCCGGCCGGTCGGCTACTTGCAGTGCGACACGCCGCTGACCACCGCCGAGACGGCCAGCGTCTTCGGCGAGATGCTGACCTTCCACCGGCTGCTGGAAATCTACACCGAACCGCGCACCCGGCTGGCCTTGTTGTGCAGCAAGATCGAGGACGGCTTCGCCACGGTCTTCCGGCAAGTGGTGCTGACGCGCTTCGAGCAATCCTTGCACAAAGCCCGCGCCGAGCAAGGCGAGCTGACCACGGAGCAGATCAACGAACTCTGGATGGCCGCCAACCGCCCCATGCACGGCGACGTGGTGCAGCTGACGCCCGACTACGGCTGGTGGTGGCTGTACATCGGCCATTTCATCCACGTGCCGTTCTACTGCTACGCCTATTCCTTCGGCGAGTTGCTAGTGCTGGCCCTGGTGCAGAAGTACAAGCAGGAAGGGCCGGCATTCGTGCCGCGCTACCTGGAACTGCTGTCCAGCGGCGGCTCGGACTACCCGCACAAGCTCCTGGCGCCGCTGGGCGTGGACGTGACCGATCCCGGCTTCTGGGAACTCGGCCTGCAGCTGCTCGGCGACATGGTGACGGAAGCGGAAGGGTTGGCGGGGCGGCTGTAGGAAGCGCATCGGTTCTTGATTCATCGTTTCGCGCGGGCCGTCGCACAAAAAGCGGTGAATCGACGTCGGCAGGGCAGGTCGAGCGATTGCTGGAAGGGAAAAAGCCGCCTCAGGGATTTGAACCCTGGACCCCAGCTTTACGAAAGCTGTGCTCTACCGCTGAGCTAAGGCGGCACTGCGGTGGATTTTAGCCGTGGGCCTGCTGGCCGTCCACCTCGACCCTCATTCTAGCTTCCCCGCCAAAGCCAGCAAGGCCGATCCGCCGCCAGCCTGCCTGTCCTCGGCATCGTTATTGCATAAGTTGACCGTGGCCTTTGTCCGAGCAGCCCCAGAGCTGCCGTTGCGTCGAGCGTCATCGTTGCCGTTCCAGGAGTTTTACCATGCGCTGGGAAGGTCGTTCCGAAAGCGAGAACGTCGAGGACCGCCGCAGTCTCGGCAAGGCGGGGCTGGCCGTCGGCGGCATCGGCGGTGTGGTCATCGTCATCCTCGGACTGCTCTTCGGCGTCGATCCGCAGCTGCTCGTCAACCTGAACCAAGGCCAGCAGCCCCAAGGACAGGTGAACCGGCCGGTCGATCCGGCCGAGGAACGCCTGGCCTCGTTCTCCAAGGTGGTGTTCCGCGATACCGAGGTCGTCTGGGACGAGCTGTTCCAGAAGATGGGCAAGCGCTATGAAAAGCCCGTGCTGGTGCTGTTCACCGGCCAGGTCGATTCGGCCTGCGGGTCGGCGGATTCAGCCGTGGGGCCGTTCTATTGTCCGGGCGATTCGAGAGTCTATATCGACCTGTCGTTCTACCAGGACATGCAGCGCAAGCTGAACGCGCCGGGCGAATTCGCGCGGGCCTACGTCATCGCGCACGAGGTCGGGCATCACGTGCAGCGCCTGCTGGGCTACTCGCGCCGCGTCGATGAAGCGCGCCGGAGTGGCAGCAAGGCGGAAGCCAATCGCATGTCCGTGCGGCTGGAACTGCAAGCCGACTTCCTGGCAGGCGTCTGGGCGTATCACGCGCAGAAAAAGTTCAACTTCCTGGAAAAAGGCGACATCGAATCCGCGCTGAACGCCGCCTTCGAGATCGGCGACGACCGCTTGCAGAAAAAAGGACGCGGCTACGTGGTGCCGGACTCTTTCACGCACGGCACCTCCAAGCAACGGCAGCGCTGGTTCATGGAAGGCTTCCGCCACGGCGACGTAAATCAAGCCAAGCAGCTTTTTGAGCTTTCGTACGACCAGCTATGAAAGGAGCCTCCGATGCCAAACAAGAAGGGCAGGGCCTGGAAACTGGAGCGCGCCAGCGTGCATAGTGCTGGGAAAGAACGTGCGCGTTCCAATAAGTATTCCCACTCGGATAGCGGCAAGAAACCCGCCGTCGGCAGCCGACAGCGGGTGTGGGTCGGCGGCTACCAGAAAGCCGACGGCACCCAGGTCCGCGGCCACTACCGCTCGCTGGCGTAAGCCGGCATGAAACCGCCCTCTGCCAGGACCGGGCTGGTAGTCCTTCGGGACTGCCGCCCGGTTTTGCACGATCAGTTCTTGGACAATAAGCAGGGCATTGCACGCGGTTCTTCAAAGAGAAAATAGCCATTAGCTGACAGCTAATGGCTGACAGCTAATGGCTATTTTCTTGAAAGCTCTTGCTGCGGTCACACGCATTCAGCCGGCCCCCGAGGGGCCTGCTTGGGACGAAAGGGCTAGCCCTCTTGCCGTAGACAGCGCGCGATTTGCCGCACTGCCTGCCGCAGACGATGTTCGTTCTCGACGAGCGCCAGCCTTAGATAGCCCTCGCCCGCTTCACCGAAGCCGCGTCCGGGGCTGACCGCTACTTCCGCTTCTTCCAGCAGCTTCATGGCGAAATCGATGGACCCCATCTTCTGCCGCCATTCTTCCGGATAACGCGCCCAGACGAACATGCCCGCTTTGGGCTTTTCCACTTCCCAGCCGATGCGGCGCAGGCCGTCCACGAACACGTCGCGGCGCTTCTGATATTCCAGCGATTGTTTGGCTACGGCTTCCTCGCCCTGGCGCAGGCCGATGATGGCCGCGATCTGGATCGCCTGGAAGATGCCGTAGTCGTAGTAGCCTTTGATGGTTGCCAGCGCCCGGATCATCTCGGCGTTGCCGGCGCAGAAGCCAACGCGCCAGCCGGCCATGTTGTAGCCCTTGCTCATGGTCGTCGTTTCGACGCCCACTTCCTTCGCGCCGGGCACGCTCAGGAAACTCGGCGGCTGGTAGCCGTCGAAACCCACGTCGCCGTAGGCGAAATCGTGGATCACCAGGAAGCCGAACTTTTTCGCCAGCTTCACCACTTCGACGAAGAAGTCTTTTTCGACGACCGTCGCGGTGGGGTTGTGCGGAAAGTTGAGGACGACGACCTTGGGCCGTGGGTACAGATGCTCGGCAACATTCGCGATGTTCGAGAGGAACTTGTCCGGCTGGGTGCATTCCGAGCTGATGACATTGCCCGACGCCAGGGCCACGGCGTAAACGTGGATTGGGAACGACGGCGCGGGCACGATGGCGGTATCGCCCGGTCCCATCAGCGCCAGGCACATGTGGCTGAAGGCTTCCTTCGACCCCAGGCAGGCGATGACTTCCGAGTCCGGATCGAGCTGCACGCCGTGCCGTCGCTCGTAGCGCAGGGCCACTTCGCGGCGCAGATTGAACAGGCCGTTGCTCACCGAGTAGCGATGATTGCGCTCGTCCTGGGCCGCTTCGATGAGCTTCTCGGTAATCATTGGGTCGGGCACGTCGGTCGGGTTGCCCATGCCCAGGTCGATGACGTCGATGCCGTCGCGGCGCTTCTGGTACTTGAGCGCGTTGATCTTGCCGAAGAGATACGGCGGCAGGCGCTTGACCCGGTCGGCGACATGGATTTTGAACGGCAACTGCGGTTGATTCGGTTCGTTTTGCACGGTGGCCAGGGGAAAGATGATGCGGACTCACGAGGAACACTGCTAGTTAGAATGATGTTTTTCCCCATCCTCGTCAATTGCAGGTGGGCGAAGTTCCAGGTTCCAGGCCAGCAAGGCAGGCAGCGCGAAGCCCAGGGCATTGACCGCCCCGTGATAGGGCAACATTTGCGGAATGTCGAGCCACTCGCGGCCAGTGGCCATGCCCAGCGCGTAAACGGCGGCGAGCACCATGCCGAAGAGCAGCGCCAGACCGGAAACGGCCGAGAACGACGCGCTGAGCCGACACCCGGCGAAACCGGCCAGCCGCAGCTGCAAGACCGCCACCGAGACGCCCGACAGCGACATCAACCACGCGGCTGCCAACTCGACATACTTCACCCCCAGCGCTGAAAGCGTAATCCCCACCGCCACCAGCGGCACGCCGACGATCACGCCCCAGACGGTCGGCTTCGTCCAGGCATCCCTAAACTTCCGCGCCAGCAACCCGGTCACGATCGGCAGCACAAAGCCGGCATAGTGAAAGTGAACGGCGGTCGCTTGCACGATGACGTCGCTGAACTCCAGCGGCCTGGCCCCAGAGCGCGACAGCAC
>JAGVLI010000611.1 GCA_020054355.1 Planctomycetales bacterium
ATGCCCACCTCCGGATGATTGATGACCGGCGTGGAAATCAGCCCGCCGACGTTGCCGATGGAAGTGACGGTGAAGGTGCCGCCCCGCAGGTCTTCGAGCTTGCTCTTGCCCTCGCGGGCCAGGCTGCTCAGCCGTTCGATCTCGCGGGCGATGGCGGCTAGGTCTTTCCGATCCGCGTCGCGGACCACCGGCACGACCAGCCCGCCTGGCGCCGCGACCGCGATGCCGATGTGGTAGCAGTCGTGCAAAGCGATCTCGCCGGCCGACTCGTCCAGCGTCGAGTTGACGATCGGCACTTCCTTCAGGGCCATCGTCACCGCTTTGACGAAGAACGCCAGATAGGTGAGCTTCACGCCTTGCCGGGCCAATGGCTCCTTCAGCTGTTCGCGCAGCCGGAGCAGGTCGGTAACGTCGCACTCGTCGATGTAGCTGTAGTGGGGGATGGTCCGTTTGGACTGGACCATGTGTTCGGCGATCTTGCGGCGAATCCCGGCCAGCTTGACGCGCGTGCCCGGAGTGCCGTAATCCACCGGCTTGACCGCCGCTTGCGGCTTAGCGCCGTGCGCCGCCGGCACCTGGCCCGCCAAATCATCCAGCAAAATCCGGCCCTGCGGCCCGCTGCCCTGGACGCGGGCCAGGTCAATGCCCAGCTTGCGCGCCATGTAGCGCACCGAAGGAGACGCCGCCACGCGCAAGGGCGTGGTGGTCAATGCCTGGGGCCGGGCTTCCAGGGAGGCAGGTCGAACGATTGCAGGTGTGGCAGGTGCCTCCGTCGTTGCGGCCACGGCCGGCTTCCGGCCGCCATTGCTCGCCGCCGCGCTGTCGGTCCTGCTAGCCCTGGCGTCCTGTCCCGGTTCGTGGTAGGTCAACACCACGTCGCCGATCTTGATGAGTTGTCCGGGCTGAGCCTTGAGTTCCGCGATGGTCCCGGCGAACGGCGACGGCACTTCCATGGTGGCCTTGTCGGTCAGCACTTCCATCAAATACTGGCCGCGCTTGACGGTATCGCCCGGCTTGACGCGCCAGTCGACGAGTTCGGCCTCGTAGACGCCTTCGCCGAGTTCGGGAACCTTGAAGTCCATGGACGTTCCTCGACTAATACGCGACATCAGGGCGATTGGTTTGCTGTCCGCAGCCAAAAAGCGCCAGCATCACCGCCATACTCGCCAAGCCGCAGCAACGGTAAACCGGCCAGTCCCTCAAAATCGAGACTGCTTCTTTGACACGCAGCGGCCACGGCATCGCTGCCATATCCCAGAATCAGTCGATCAATTCCGGTTGCCGGAATCCGAACCTGAACCCAGCCGCCTTCGAGGGTGCCGAAGTTTGAGGTAAGCGGTGGGGCGTCCAGTTGCTTGAACCGCCGCATGCGGGAGGAATCGAGAACGATTGCAAATGGATTGCCGGTATCGACCAGAACGTCGCCGTCAAAGACCGCGCCGTCGAGGGCGACAATTTGGACCCGAAGCCAGGCACGCTCGGGCGAGCCTTTGTAGGCGTTGCGTTGCATGGTCACGTTCCGCAAAGGATATCAACGTAATCGGGGTATTCGTGGCCCGCCTGTACGACCAGCACCTCTCTGGTGTCGTTGACTCGGGCCGCCAGCACGCGCTGCAAATCCACAATGTCGGCCGAATCGGCGACAATTTGGCCGCCATCGATCGCCACGAATCGACCGTAGGGGTAGTTCCGATCGATGCTAGGTTTCAATTGGCGGAACGCAGTTTGGTTGATGTCTCGAATGGTGCTCATGAGTTCAATCCTCGCGCCCCAGCGCTCGCCTCCGGCTCGCGGCTAAACGGTCAGGCTATGCCTCCTCCGTCGCCACCGCCTTCATCGCTTCCTTGATGCCGGCGAACTGCGGCACGCTGTTCTGCTCGTAGACCTGGTTCAAGCCGATGCCGGGGATGTGCTTGCCCAGCAGCACGCGCGGCCGGACCAGCAGATCGTAGAAGTGGTGGTCGATCACCCGCCGCAGCAAATGCTCGCCGAAATTGGTGACTTCGGTATCTTCGTTGACGATCAGCACCCGGCCGGTCTTCAGGACGCTGGCGCTGATCGTCTTCCAGTCGTAGGGGAAGATGCTGCGCAGGTCGATCACGTCGAACGTCGCGCCCAATTCCTGCTTCAGCTGGTCGGCTGCCTGCACGCACAGGGGCAGCGGCCGCCCATAGCTGACCACGGTGGCGGTGCTGCCTGCGCGCGCCAGCCGGGCTTCGCCGATCTTGATGAAGTGGGCTTTCAATTCCGGCCAACGCGGCGTCCAGTTCGAGCGGTCGCCCACCGGGGCATCGATCATTTCCTTCAGTTCATTATCGTCTTCCGGTTCGCCCGGAATCTTCTCCTCGCCGCGCACGCGCAGCAGCGCCTTGGGCAGCAGTACCATCACCGGGTTGGGATCGACAATGGCGGAAAGCATCAGCCCGTAGGCGTCCAGCGCGGTGGCCGGCATGACGATCTTCCAGCCGGGCAGCCGCGACGCCCAACTCTCGAAGGAGTGCGAGTGATACAGGCTGCCCCGGATGCCGGACCCCGACGGCGTCATGACCACGATGGGCATGTCGAAGTTGCCCGCCCCGGCCCAGCGCTGATTGCCGGCGACTTTCAAGATGTCGATGGTGTTGAAGCCGTAATCGCAGAATTGAATCTCGGCCACCGGCCGCCCGCCCGCGTAGGCAATGCCCATCGCAGTGCCGATGATGCCGCGTTCATCGAGCGGCGAATTCCAGGCGGTTTTCAGACCCTGCGTGGCGGTGAACACGCCGCCCAGCGGCGGCCCCACGTCCTCGCCGAAAATGTCGGTGACGCCGAGGTGTTCTTCGCCGTAATGCAAGGCCATGCGGACGGCCTGAACGAGCGTGGCCATACAGATCATCCACCGAGCCGGAGTCGGACGCTTCGCCGCTGGCGGTTTCGCACACCGCCGTTTCATTTCAATTCATATCACTGACACCCCTGCGCCAGTCTCAATGAGAATCAATAAGGGTTAGTGCTTACTAATTCCCGGTCGGGCGACTATCCAGGCAGCCCCGTGTAATCCCCCGGATAAACCGCGTCCACGGCACTATCGGCATAAGTGAACATTTCCACGTCCTCGGGAGACGGTTGCGGCTCGGTCAGCGCCTGTTCGAGGGCCGCTTCGGCTTCCAGTTCAGCGGCCTCGTGGACCTTGGCGACCTGCGGCGGTTCGAGAATGCCCAGCGCGAGCAGTTTCTTCTCGAACTGCTCGATGCAATCGACCTCGCCCTTGACCCGCAAGGCCCCGCTGCTCGATGAATGGCCGTAGAGCCGGGAAACCTTCGCTTCGAGCATGTAGGGCTTGCGTTCCGTCCGACACCAGGTCAACGCCCGCTCGATGGCGTACCAGCTGGCGACCGGATCGTTGCCATCGACGACCTCGCCCGGAATGCCGTGCGCCCGGCCCCGGTCGATGATCCGCTTTTCGCTGTGAACATTGCAGGCCGCCGTCGAGATGCCCCAGCAGTTGTTGGCGACCACGATGAGCACGGGAACCTCCCGGCCGGGAATGGTGCTCCAGATCAGGCAACTGGCGAAATCCCCCTCGGCCGTGCCCGCGTCGCCGCCGGTGACGACCGTCACGCCGTCGCCGCCAAGACGTTTCTGCATCAGGGCGGTGCCTGGCGCCATCGTGTGGCGCACTTCGATGACCGAGCTGACCGGCAGCACGTTCCATTCCCGCTTGGCATAGTGGCCGGGGAAGTTGCGGCCCCGGCTGTGCGGATCGGTGGCGCGCATCGCCATTTGCCGGATGCCGTCCAGCATCGGCATGCCCAGCGCCAAGAGGGTGGCGCTGTTGCGGTAGTGGAGGTTCAAGTAATCGAAGGCCGGCCCCTGGCCTTTGTGGACTTGCAGGCCCAGGCAGGCGTTGAAGGCTTCTTCACCGGGGCCGCCGATCCAGAAGTAGCCCTCGCCGGATTTGCTCATCTTGATCGTCCGCTCTTCCATGACGCGGGCACGGACCATCAGGCGATGCAGCTCGACGCAGCGTTCGGCGGACAGGTACTCGTCGCCGCTGCCGACCTGGGGTAAGACGACACCCGCTGCCCCATTGGCGGCCAGCGACGCCGGAACGATGGTCTTGCTCGACATGCCGTCTCCTCCTCGGATCTGCGTCGGCGGTCGTCCAATCAGTCGCATTATCGGCAGGACCGCCGCGCGAGGATAGGGGATATTTGTTCCGTGGTTAATCCTGCTCCCGAGCGGGCGGCGCTTCCCTTTCAAGTTCTCACACTTTGGCAGCCATGACCAGGGGAAACCTGCGGGCAGTCAGTCCGCCCGCCATCAGGTCAACGAAAACAGCACGGGATCAGGACACGGTATCTGGCTTTGCTTCTTCGGCCGCACTCAGCACGACCGCGCCGGCCAGCAAGCCCTGGACCAGCCAGTAATAGTTCATGTGGGCTGCCTTGTTGAAGGCGATGAACGCCAGGTAGGCCGCCGCCCCACCCAGCACCAGTTGCCCCAACGGCTTCGGGGACTGGCCCATGACCAGGATCGCGGTAATTGCCATGCCGAAACCCAGCAAGGGCGAGAGCTGATAGCCGGTCTGGACCGCGACCAGCGCCGGCACGGACGCGCAATCCGTGCGAAACGGACTGACCAGGTGAAACCGCACCATGCCCCGCCAGGCAGCTGATGGGTCCCAAACAATGAAGGGCAGCATCAGGACAACCGCAATCCCCGCCGCCAACGCGCAGCTGCGCCATGCCTGCGGACGCTGCCGAAGCAATTGCCCCCCCCAAAGCAAGCCGTATTGCTTCGCCGTCAGGACCGCGGCCAGGGCGCCCGCCTGCACCCGCGGACGGGAGTCCGCCAGGGCCAGGATGCTGACACCGATCGCGAGCAGCAATAAAGGCTCGGTCCAGGCCAGTTCCAGCACGACCCACGTTGTGGGATGGCAAAAGAACGCCCAGATGGCCAGTTCGGCGGGATGACCCGCCGGCAGGCCAGCGCGCCGGGCGGCCGCGATCGATACCCCCAAGGCTGCCACCGCCGCCGCGAGCAAGCTCCAGCGCACGTCCCCCAGGAAATAATATCCCGGCAGGACCAGGAGGAGGCTGCCAGGCGGATACGGAAACGTGTTGATCTTGCCGTCGGTAAGCACCTCGTCGCCGAGGAACTGGGTGCCGCCCGGAGGAATGCTGTACGACCCGGTGTACGGATTTTGGCCTTCGAGCAGGCGCGCACAGGCTTCCCGTTGAAAGGCGGCCACGTCAATCGGGTACTCGGCGGTCTTGCCGACCACCCACCCACCCAGGAACAGGCACAATCCCAGGCCCAAATACCAACGAAGCCGGGGCCAGGGCATGGCCCGCCAGGCGTAACTGGCGAAGAGCAGCCCCATGCCAAGCGTGGCCGCCACCGCCGGCCAGGGAGGGGGCGACGGCGTGAGCAACAAGC
>JAGVLI010000726.1 GCA_020054355.1 Planctomycetales bacterium
GGAAGCTCGCGATTCGGCCCCTTTCCATCGCAGCCTTGCCGTTAGCAAACGTAGTGCTATCGCCGTGCTTCGTGGGGATTATCCTTGAGTGGCTTCCGGTGCGCGGCTAGAAGGGTGAGCAGGAGGTCCCACCCATGAAGCACCTGACCCTGCCTCTGCTTTCCCTCGCGTACCTGTGCTGGCCGACGGTCGTCCTGGCCCAGGGCATCGAGCACGTCAAGGCGAACTACACCAAGTACGAGTATCGCATTCCGATGCGCGACGGCAAACGGCTGTTCACTGCCGTTTACGTGCCGAAGGACACTGCCCAGAAGTATCCCTTCCTGATGACGCGCACGCCCTACACCGTCCGGCCCTACGGCGTGGATCAATACAAGACCGACCTGGGGCCGTCGCCGGTGTTCGGCAAGGAAGGCTACATCTTCGTCTATCAGGACGTGCGCGGCCGGTGGATGTCGGAAGGCGAGTTCGTCAACATGAGGCCGCACAATCCGGCTCGCAAGACCGCGCAGGACATCGACGAAAGCACCGACACCTACGACACCATTGACTGGCTGCTGAAGCACGTTACCAACCACAATGGCAAGTTCGGGCTGTACGGCATCTCCTATCCCGGCTTCTACACCTCCGCCGGCATGATCGACGCCCATCCCGCCCTCAAGGCGGCCTCGCCGCAAGCGCCCATCGTCGATTGGTTCATGGGCGACGACTGGCACCACAATGGCGCGTTCATGCTGCCCCATGCCTTCAACTTCATGGCCAACTTCGGCAAGCCGCGCCCCGAGCCGATCGCGAAGACGCCCTTTCTGCCCTTCGACCACGGCACCCCCGACGGCTACGACTTCTTCCTGAAGATGGGACCGATCGCCAACGCCGACACGAAGTTCTTCAAGGGCGACGTGGCCTTCTGGAGCGAGGTGATGAAGCACGCCAACTACGACGACTTCTGGAAGGCACGCAACCTCCGCCCGCACCTGAAGAACATCCGGCCGGCGGTGATGACCGTCGGCGGCTGGTTCGACGCGGAGAACCTTTTCGGGGCGCTCGAAACCTACAAGAGCGTGGAAACGCAGAGTCCGAGTATCACCAATGTCCTGGTCATGGGACCGTGGCTGCACGGCGGCTGGCAGGGCGGACGCGGCGACGGCGACAAGCTCGGCGACATCCCGTTCAACGCCAAGACGGCGGACTTCTATCGAACGAAGATCGAGTTGCCGTTCTTCGACTATCACCTCAAGGGCAAGGGTGTGTTCAAGCATCCCGAAGCCTGGGTGTTCGAGACCGGCACCAACCAGTGGAAGATGTACGACGCCTGGCCGCCGAAAACCGTCCAGCCGAAAACGCTGTACTTTCGCGCCGGCGGCAAGCTGGCTTTCGAGCCGTCGAGCGAATCGACGCCCGCTCACGACGAGTATCTCAGCGATCCCGCGAAGCCGGTGCCGTTCATCGACAAGATCGGCGTCGGCATGCTGGCGGAATACATGGTTTCGGACCAGCGTTTCGCCGCCCGCCGGCCCGACGTGCTCGTGTATGAAACCGAACCGCTGGCGGAAGACTTCACCCTGGCCGGGCCGATCCAGGTCGAATTACACGTTGCGACGACGGGCACCGATGCCGACTGGATCGTCAAGGTGATCGACGTTTACCCGACGGACTATCCCGACCCGAATCCGAATCCGACCGGCGTCAAGATGGGCGGCTACCAGCAACTGGTGCGCGGCGATGTGCTGCGCGGCAAGTTCCGCACCAGCTTCGAGAAACCGGAGCCGTTCAAGCCCGGGCAGCCGACCGTAGTGAAATTCACCCTGCCGGATGTGAACCATTCGTTCCGCATCGGCCACCGGCTGATGGTGCAGGTGCAATCGAGCTGGTTCCCGCTGATCGACCGCAATCCGCAGACCTTCGTGGACATCTACACGGCCAAGGAGTTCGACTTTCAGAAGGCGACGCAGCAGGTCTTTCGCTCGCGGGAAATGACCTCAAAGATCACCGTGCGCGTGCTGCCCTGATGGGTTCGCCGGTTGCGGTTTAGCAGTTGTCCAACGAAAATGCTTGTCTCGTCCGTATCCTCCGCCCCGTCGCGGGGTTGAATGCTTGTCGAGTCCTTCCCTCCTACCTGGAGACACCCGCCATGACGCTCGCCACCCGCCGCACCTTCAACGCGCAGCTTCTCGGTTCTCTGATGAGCTTCGGCCTGATCGAAACGCTCTGTCGGAACGATCTGCTGGCCGACCCGGCGAAGGCCACCGTCCAGAAATGGATGGTCGAGCTGAACGAGCTTTGTCAGAGCCTCAAGGGCAAGAAGCTGAAGGACGTGGACTTCCAGGCGAAACTCGAAGAGTTGTACAAGCGCGTGGACCTGAACGAGCTGATTCAGCTGGTCGATTTCGACCGGCTGAGCAAGAGCATCCGCTATCCGGACAAGGGTGCTGCCAGCGTCGGCATCGATCTGAGCAAGGTGGAAGGGCTGTCGCGGGGCGTGTCGTTCGGCAAGCAGATTTTCGCCATGCGGAAGGGCCGGTCCATCGTCCCGCACGGCCACGACAACATGTGTACCGGCTTCGTCGTCCTCAAGGGCGACTTCAGCGGCAAACACTACGACCGCGTCGAGGACAACGCCGATCACTATCTCATCAAGCCGACCATCGACCGCACCTTCAAGCCGGGCGAGTGCTCGACGATTTCCGACACCAAGGACAATGTCCACTGGTTCAAGGCGGAGTCCGAATACGGCTTCGTCTTCAACATCCACGTCATGGGCTACAACCCGGAAAACAAGAAGAACTCCAGCCGGGTGTACGTCGATCCGGAAGGCGAGAAAACAGCCGGCGGGCTGATCGTGGCCAAGAAGATCAGCTCGGCGGAGTGCCACCGGAAGTACGGCTAGCCGAAGTCGCCAGACTTCGGAAAACCGGAACTGTGGCGAGTTCCGCTACTCGCCAACTTAGCTGTGTCGCTGCACGAGATGATGTACAGCGAACTGGTTGGACACCATTCCAGCACACGCTCGTTCGTCGAAAGTCGGGCTACCGCAAGATTTGGAGGCACTGGCTTTCGCCTCCTTCGGGCAAGCTTGCCCGGATTGCGTTGCTTGCCTGGAGACGTATCAACAGCCCCGTTTCAATGAAGCAGTGCGGCGAGCCTTCAAGCCAATGCAGCTTGCGCTCGCCAATCCGCCGAGACGAACCGATGCGGAGTTTCCCGGCCATCGAAGGCCACACCAGTAAATTGGCGGGGCGACATTTCGACTCCGATTGATTTCTGCTACTCGAATCGCTATCTGCGTCAGTTGTCAGGTCATCCTCCAGACGGAGACCGTCGTGGGTTTGGCCGCGGACTGGCCGCAGGCGATTGCCGTCCTTGTCGGGTTGTCGCGACGGAAAGGCTCATTCGGGCTTTGATTTTACCGCTTCCAGGTCCATTTCAGAATCGTCGGCTCTCTGAAGTCTTCCCGCGACAGTGGCAAGCGCAACCGTACACCGTGCGCTGCGCGGATCGGTCGTTTCAGAAAGGCCTCTGTGGAATCGGTTCTGGAGACCACGAGACAGGGCTTCCATATCGGCACTGCGGACTGAGTGGCGAAAAACCATGGCGGAAGAAGCTGCGAAAGAATTGGACCGGTTCAAGAATCTCGCCGCCAGCTGGCATTCAGCCGTGGTGCATAGCCATATCACCGTTTTGACGGCAGCCCGCGCGCTTCGCGCCCGGCCGCTGCTGGCGCGATGTTTGCAGTTGGCGACTGTCTTGCTCGTTGCCTGGATGTTATTGGGGGACAACCTGAAGGCGACTTGGGGGCCGATCGACGATCATGGGATCATGGGCATTCTCGGCGATAACGAGCGTTTGTCGTTGGCGACCTTGGCAACCGAACTTCGATGGCACCCCGAAGTCGGCGATCCGTCGTTTGTCTCCAAGCGCTATCGGCCTGCCTATTTCACGCTGCGCTACCTCGAAACTTTCGTCTGGGGTGATTCCGTCAAGTTGTGGTACGGAGCGCGACTCATCCTGTTCGCGGCGTCCCTGTGGATGTTCTGGCAAGTGCTTTGCCCTTGGCTCGGTGCGATCGGTTCGGCGGCCGCCGTTCTCTGGCTGCTCACCTGCCGTTTTTGGCCCGACATCTGGTGCAGGCTCGGCCCTGCCGAGACTTACGCCGTCTTCGGAACCGCCCTGTGCCTGCGCGGCGCGGCCAGTCTCCGCCAAGCGCTGCGTACTGGCCGCGATCTTCCTCGCCTGGGCGTCGGGGCTGTGGTCCTGGGGGCCTCGATCGCCGTAGGCAGCAAGGAGAACATGCTGATCCTGGTGCCGGCGTGCTGGCTCCTGGCTGGCTGGTGCTGCTGGGCCCGCCGGCCCAGTCCGACACTATTGGCCGGGACTGGACTGGTTACGCTCTGGGGCCTTTGGATCGCCTGGGTGGTGATGGCCGGCATCAGGCAAGACGCTTTCGACATCTACCGCGAGTCCGTGGATTCGGCCAGCGGAGCACGAGCGCTCGGCCTGCTGGCCGTGCAGTTGACGACCAAAAGCCGACTGTTGCCCGTGGTGCTGGCACTGGCGGCGCTGCCGGTCGTTTACTTGGTTGCGCGGCGTTCGGAACGCTTTCGCGGCCTGCGCCCGCAAGCGCGCACGTACAGCATCTTGATGGCGGCGCTGGTCGCCCTGTTCGTCTCGCAATTCCTGTTCTACCGAGGCAAGATGCCGGGCAATACCCGGTATGATTTCCCTGGAGTGCTGGCGTTGCCCTTGCTCTGGATCTCGCTGGGTTGCCTGGTTCTGTGTTTCTTGCGCGTTTGGCGCCGCGCCTGGTTCCGCGCCGCCCGCTTGACAATGCTGGGAGTACTGGTGAGTTTGACCTGCTCGACGGGGTTCCGACACTTTCAGCAAGCCGCCACGGCGAACCGTGAGATCACCGCGGCATTCAGCAGTCAGGTGCGGGAAGTGGTCGAGAACACGCGGCGCTCGCCGGGTGTGCCGGTCGTTTTGTTCAGCCGGGGCGCCGACGACTACGAATTGATTTGTGCCTGGCAGCAATATCTGCATCGATACCGCGTGGATAATCCGCTTTACCTGTTCCTGGAAAGCGCCTCTCCGGCCACGAACCTCGGTGCCCTCGACTGCTGTTTGTTCCAACGGCTCAGCAGCCTGTCGAAGCAAGGTGACCGAGGCTTCCGGCCGCTCGGTCAACTCGATCGGCGCCGCCCATTCCTGGCGGTCTGTCTGGGTGGCGCTCGCGGTCCTCAAGATGGAGGCCCGTCCGGAGTTGACTGGTCGGATCAGTTTCGGCAAACCGTGCCAGCCCTGTACCGATCGCGGAGCTGGCTGGTAAGCGACTTCCCCGTTGGAAAGGAGCAGCCATGACCGGCTCCCAGAAGCGACCGGATCGTCCGGTAATTTGCACGGTCGCCCCGTGTTACAACGAGGAGGTGGTCATCGCGCGGTTCCACGACCGTTTGCGGACCGTGCTGACCAGCCTGCCCGATCTGGATTACCGGATGGTGTACGTCGATGACGGCAGCAGTGACCGGACGCTCGAAGAGCTGAACTCGATCGCTGCCGGAGACGCGCGCGTGCATGTCTATTCGCTGTCCCGAAACTTCGGTCATCAGACGGCGCTGTCCGCCGGCCTGGATGTGGCGCGCGGCGACGGCATCCTGATGATGGATTCCGACCTCCAGCACCCGCCCGAGCTGATACCCGAAATGGTAGCGCGGTGGCAGCAAGGTTTTGACGTGGTCTCCGCGGTCCGCCAGGGCAACGACGGCGACTCGCTGGCCAAACGGCTGTCTTCCAGGGCGTTCTATTCCTTCATCAACCAGCTGAGCGACGTGCCGATCGTGCCGGGAGCCGCCGACTTCTGCCTCCTGTCGCGGCACGCGCATCAAGCGCTGTGCGCCATGCCCGAACGGCACCGGTTCCTGCGCGGCATGGTTTCCTGGATCGGTTTCCGCCGGACCTTTGTCCCTTTTCACGCGCCCGCCCGAGCCGCGGGGCACTCGAAGTACACGCCGCGCAAGCAGTTCCGCCTGGCGCTGGACGCCGTCTTTTCATTTACTGCCGTTCCCATGAAGCTTGCCTTCCGCTCCGGCCTCGTGGTCGCGGGATTGGGGTTGGCTTTCCTCGTTTACATTCTGGCCCGCTTTCTGTTCCTGGGCGACTTGGTGCCAGGTTGGGCATCGTTGATTTGCACGCTCCTCTTGCTCGGCGGCGTGCAGACCGTGTTCATCGGGCTTTTGGGCGAATACCTCGCACGAGTGTTCGAGGAAACCAAGGGCCGCCCCCGCTATTTCTTCAAGCAAGCATCCGAATCCAGTTCGGCGACGGCGGACTGGCCGCGTCGCCAGTCTGCCTGAACGTGCCGAAGAGGGGAACCAAACCGTGCCGCGCATCGCTACCGAGCAGGAATATTGCCACGAACGGCTGGGCGACCGGTTCGCCGCGGCGCTCTCCGACTATGACACGAGTCGCCGGGTGGAGACCCTGATCGATGAATTCTTGAGCGACGAAATGCTGAAGGGTAAGCACATCCTCGATGTGGGCTGCGGCCTGGGCTTTTTCAGCCAACGGCTGGCGGCACGCGGCGCCAACGTCGTCGCGTGCGACATCGGACCGAAGTTGGTGGAAACCGCCCGCCGGACTGCCGGTTGTCCGGGGGTGGTGGCGGACGCTTTGCGCCTGGTCGAGCAGTTCGGCGCCGACCGCTTCGACGGCGTGGTCTCCTCCGAGTGCATCGAGCATACCCCCGATCCCGGCAAGGCCCTAGCTCAGATGGTCGAGATCGTCAAACCCGGTGGCTTCTTGTCGATCAGCACGCCCAATCTACTCTGGAGTCCAGTCGTCCGCCTGGCGACCCTGCTGCGCCTACGCCCCTTCGATGGCTTCGAGAATTTCAGCTCCTGGGGCAAAGTCCGTCGCACACTGGAGCACAATAGAGTGCGGGTGGTCCGGGAACGCGGTCTGCATTTGTTCCCATTCCAGCTGCCATTGCACCGGCTGTCAATGGCCTGCGATCGTCGCCTGCAATTGCTGCGCCCGCTGATGATCAACATCTGCGTGCTAGCGGTGAAATGAAGTTCCTGCGGGACCAAAGACCAGCCTGGACGTTCCGTTTCAGCGGCGCACTTCATAGACCGCGTCGGTGGAGGAAGCCAACACGCAGCGGCAGGTCGTGAACCCGGCGGCGGCCGTCAGTTCCTGGACCTCGGTTTCGCTGCCGGGCGCTTCGGCGATCAGCCAGACTCCATTATCGGACAGCGAAGACTGCACCCGCCAGGCCGCGCCGCTGGGATTGGGCAGGCCGAGCACGCCATTCAGGAAGCAGATCAAGTCGTAGCCCCAGCCGGGGAAATCCACCGGCGAGCCAATCTGAAAGTATGTACGCTCGATGACGCCGGCAGCGAGGGCCGAGGCTCGTGCGGTCTCGATCGCCGCCACGCTCATGTCGTAGCCAAAGTATCGGGACTTAGGGAACGCCTCGGCCAAACGGATGATGCTAGAGCCGGGTCCGCAGGCGACATCGGCTACTCGAGCGCCGGCCTGGAGCGTGGCTGACATCCCGGTCAGCGCGGGCAGCCAGTCGGCGAGCAGCGCGCTGGCCACATCCGGCTGAGTCGAGAGTTCGGCGCCCGGGCGGTCGGGGTTGGGATAGGTCGATTGCTTCGCGCACGGTTGCAGGTTGGCTTCCTTCAGTGCCATCGGACGGCCTCCTTGCCGCGGAACGATTTCCGGTGGGAGCGGGGACGGACGCTCGGCTGCGACGCCAGCCAATCGGGTGGGATTATGTCCGGTGCCAGGGGCTTGCGTCAAGAGGAAGCAACTGGGCGAGATGGCCAGGCCCGATCCTCGGATCGGGCCTGGCCGTCGCGGACGATCAGGAGACCGTCACCATTTCCGTTTGCGGATTGATCCGGGCTTGCTGCTCGCGCACGGCGAGCCGGTTGATGGCTTGCAGGAACGCCTGGGCACTGGCTTCGATGACGTCGGTGCTGACGGCCTGGCCGCGCTGTAGCCGGCCGTTGTATTCGACCTCGACCCGCGCCTCGCCCTGGGCGTCCTCGCCCACGGTAACGCTGCGCACCTGGTAGTCGCGCAATTTCACATCGATGCCGGTGATGCGCTCGATGGTCTGGAAGACCGCGTCCACCGGGCCGTCGCCGCAAGCCGCGTCGTGGATCTTCCGCCCTTCGGCGTGCGACAGCGAGACGGCAGCCATCGGGATGTTGTTGCTGCCGGCGCTGACGTGGAAGCTGTCCAGCGTCCACATGGCCGGGCCTTCGTGAAGCTGCGTTTCGGCCAGCGCTTCGATGTCGGCGTCGTAGATGGTCTTCTTCTTGTCGGCCAGGACCTTGAAGCCCTCGAACACTTTCTGCAGCTGGTTGTCGTCGAGGTGGTAGCCCAGTTCCTTGATGCGCGCTTTCAGCGCGTGCCGGCCGGAGTGCTTGCCCAGCACGAGTTCCGTGCGCGGCAGGCCCACGTCCTCGGGCAGCATGATCTCGTAGGTGCGGCGCTCCTTGAGCATGCCGTCCTGGTGGATGCCGGCTTCGTGCGCGAAAGCGTTCTGGCCGACGATGGCCTTGTTGCGCTGGACGGCGATCCCCGTGACGTGCGACACCAGCCGGCTGCTCGGATAGAGCCGTTGGGTGTGGATGTCGGTCGTCACCCCGAAGTAGTCGCTGCGGGTCCGCACTGCCATGACGACTTCCTCGAGGGCGCAGTTGCCCGCGCGCTCGCCGATGCCGTTGATCGTGCATTCCACCTGCCGGGCGCCTTCCTTCAGGGCCGCCAGGCTGTTGGCCACGGCCATGCCCAGGTCATTGTGGCAATGGACGCTGATGACGATGTTATCGATGCCGCGCACCGTCTTCTTCAGATGGCGGATGGCGGCGGCGTACTGCTCCGGCACCGCGTAACCGACCGTGTCGGGAATGTTGACGGTCGTGGCGCCGGCCTCGATGGCCTTCTCGACGACTTCGGCCAGGAAGTCCAGTTCGGTGCGGGCGGCGTCTTCCGGCGAGAATTCCACGTCCTGACAGTAGCCGCGCGCCCGCTTGACGCCTTCGACGGCGCGGCGGACGATCTCTTCCTTGGCCATGTGCAGCTTGAATTCGCGGTGAATGGCGCTGGTGGCCAGGAAGACGTGGATGCGCGG
>JAGVLI010000221.1 GCA_020054355.1 Planctomycetales bacterium
CGAGCGACTTGCGCACGGCAATCGGCCCGGAGCCGGGACCGCCCGCGCCGTGCGGCCCGGTGAAGGTCTTGTGGACGTTGTAGTGCATCATGTCCACGCCGAAATCGCCCGGCCGGGTGATGCCGAGGATGGCGTTCATGTTGGCCCCGTCGAGGTAGACGAGCGCTCCGTGCTTGTGGATCAACTCGGTGATCGTGGCGATCTGGTCGTCGAACAGGCCGAGCGTGTTCGGGTTGGTAATCATGAACACGGCCGTGCGCTCGTCGAGCTTGCTTTTCAGGTCGTCGAGATCGACCATGCCGCGCGCCGTGCTCTTGATCGTCACGGCGTCGAATCCGGCGATAGCCGCGCTGGCGGGATTGGTGCCGTGAGCGCTGTCGGGAATCAGCACGCGCGTCCGCTTCTCGCCCTCGCCCCGGTCGCGGAAGTAGGCGGCGGCCACCAGCAGGGCCGTCAGTTCGCCTTGCGCGCCAGCCGCCGGTTGCAAAGAAACCACATCGAGGCCCGCGATCTCCGCGAGGATATTCTGCATCTCGAACAGCAAGGCCAACATGCCTTGGCAGGATTCATCGCTCTGCAAGGGGTGCATGTCCGCCATGCCGGGCAACGCCGCCAGCCGTTCGTGCCGCTTGGGGTTGTACTTCATGGTACAGGAACCCAGCGGATAGAAGTTCGTATCGATCGACATGTTCCGCGTCGAAAGATTGACGTAGTGGCGGATCAGGTCGATTTCCCCGACCTCCGGCAACAGCGGCGGCGCATCGGCCAGCGCGGACGCGGGCAGCAGGTCCTTCAGGTCCACCGCCGGCACATCGCTGGGGGGCAGCCGATGGCAGCGCCGGCCGGGATGACTCAAATCGAACAGCAAGTCGGTCGATTGATGCTTGTGCATGTCTCGCTTCAGCTGCTCCCAAAAATGGACGGCCACTACCAGGGGGCGTTGAAAAACATGGCAGTTATCACCTTGCCCTGGTTATCGAAAAAAACCTGGATCATGCCGTGCTCGCCGACCCATTTCTTGCGTTTGGCGGCCCCCTGCATCGCGATCCCAATTTCAAACGCTTTCTGTCCCGTGATGAAGTTGCCCGGCGTGTAGACACCCTCGGGCGCACCGATAATCGCGTCCACCTCGGCCTCTGTCATGCCGGGCTGGATTCGGTTCTTGGTCGCCTCGTCGATCGTCGGTCGCGGGCGGATCAGTACGAATACGACCAAGCCGACTGCCACGAGGGCCATCAACGCACCGACGCCGAGCAGGATTCTGCGGCGCGACATAAATCCTCGCTGCGCGGCTGAGTGCCGGCATCCGCAGGGGCCGAGTTTCGTGGGGCAGGTTTCCAACCTGCCGGGCCAGCTGGCAGGTTGGAAACCTGCCCCACGTTGCGGCTCAGCGTTCCCGCAATGCGGCACTGGCAGCCGTCGTCAGTGCATCCATCTCGGCCCGCGTGCGTTTCTCGGTGACAGCCACCGTGAAGCAGTCCGCGAGTTCCGGATACCAGCGATTCAGCGGCAGACCGGCATGGAACCCCTTGCCGAGCAGTTGTTCGACCAGCCGCGCCGCCTGCGGTGTCTGCACCGCGAACTCCTTGAAGAACGGCCGCTGGAAGCGCAGCTTCACGCCCGCCTGTTTCAGCTTGTCGGCCAGGTAGTGCGCTTTGCGCAGGCAAAGTTCGGCGGTTTCCTTCAGCCCCTGCGGCCCCAGCGCCGCCAGGTAGACCGTGGCTTTCAGCGCCATCAAGCCCTGGTTCGTGCAGATGTTGCTGGTTGCTTTTTCGCGACGGATGTGCTGTTCGCGCGTCTGCAAGGTCAGCACCCAGCAGCGCTTGCCGTTGCGGTCGGTGGTCTGGCCGACCAACCGGCCGGGCATCTTGCGGACGAATTCCTCCTTGCACGCCAGGATGCCCAGGTATGGCCCGCCGTAGCTCATGGGATTGCCCAGGCACTGCCCTTCGGCCACGGCAATGTCCGCGCCATACTGGCCGGGCCGTTTCAGCAGCCCCAGGCTGATGGGATCGAAACTGACGATAAAGAGCGCTCCCTGCGCCTTGGCCGTCGCCGCCAGGGCTTCCACTTCTTCCAGTCCGCCGAAGAAGTTGGGGTGCTGCACAACCACCGCCAGCGTCTTATCGTCCACCGCCCGCTTCAGGTCGTCCGGATCGAGGAAGCCGTTCGGCGTCGGCAGCGTCGTCACCTGGATGTCGAGGTTGGCCGTGTACGTGGTCAGGCAGTGGCGATACTCCGGGTGGACGCTGCCCGCGATCACGACCTTGTGGCGCTTCGGCGTGACGCTCAGGGCCATCAGGATCGACTCGGCCACGGCGCTGCCGCCGTCGTAAAGGCTGGCGTTGGCCACATCGAGGCCGGTCAGCTGGCAGATGAGCGTTTGATACTCGAAGAACGCTTGCAGGCTGCCCTGGCTGGCTTCCGCCTGGTAGGGCGTGTAAGCGGTGTAGTATTCGCTGCGACCCGCGACGGCATCGACGACCGCCGGGATGAAATGATCGTAGCTGCCGCCGCCGAGGAAGCAGACCGCGTCGGCGGCGGAACGGTTCCGGCCGGCGAGGTCGCCCAGGTGTTGCGTCAGTTCAATCTCGCTCAGCGCGGGCGGCACTGCCAGCGGCCGTTTCAGCCGGAGCGGTTCCGGAACCG
>JAGVLI010000244.1 GCA_020054355.1 Planctomycetales bacterium
CCAACCTGGAGGCCGAACCCCGCCGCGTAGTGTAGAATGGCGACGTAAGTCCTTATTTTTCAACGAAACAGACCCCTCAAGTACTGAACTTGGGCTAGCGCCGCACCCGCCCAACTTCACGCCGATCGCGGCGCTGGCGCTGTTCGGCGCTGCGCTGCTGCCCAACAAAGGCCTGGCCATGTTGCTGCCGTTGACGGCCATGCTCCTCAGCGACCTGGCTCTGCACGCCATTACCAGCTGGCGACTGGGCAGCGGCTGGATGGCTGCCGGCAGCGGCTTGCATCGCGACATGTGGTTCGTGTATGCCACGGTGGCCCTGATTACCGCGCTCGGCTTTTTGCTGCGCGGACGCCGCACGGTTGGCAGCATGGGCGCTGCGACGCTGGCCAGTTCGGTGCTTTTCTTCCTGCTGACGAATTTCGGCGTGTGGGCCGGCTGGGACATGTATCCGAAAACCGGGGCAGGACTGGTCGAATGTTACGTCGCGGCCATTCCCTTCTTTCACTGGACTCTGCTGGGCGATGTTTGCTACGCGACAGTCCTGTTCGGCGGTTTCGCGCTCGCGGAGCAGCACTGGCCGCTGCCGGCCGAACGATCTGCGGTGGGTGTGGCTGGTACTGACTGAACATGATCGATTGCGGCGACTCGGTCCGCACAGCGGACCCTACGGAATTCCGTAGCGGATTGGTCCGCACAGCGGACCCTACGGAATTTCGTAGGGTCCGCTGTGCGGACCGAGCATCCTCACTTCGGCAACGACCGGATGCCGTTCTCCAGCCGATAGACCATGCCAACCTCGTCATCGGTCAAGGCGCGATCGAAGACCGCGAGGTCGTCGAACAGGCCGATGTAGCTCAGGCCGAGCATGATCGCGGCCTTCGCTGGCTCCCAGGTGAAGGTCAGCGTGCGGTCGCGAATCCCGGCGACCGGCTTGCCATCCAAATAGAGTTTGCCGTTGCCATCGGGCTTGCCGGTGTTCAGGTTGGCGAAGGTGAACAGGACGTGGGTCCACTTGCCCGTGGCGAAGGGCGGCTGCTTGATTTCCTCCGAGAGCGGCCGATCCGCGACCGGCACTTGCTCGAACTTCAGGCCCTTGGGGTTCCAGACCTTGAAGTCGGAATAGATGCCCAGCCGGAAGTGCCGGGGCTTGTCGTCCTTGGTGAAATCGACGAAGAAGGCTGCCTCATCCCATTTCTTGTCGGTGATCTGGACGGGGTCGCAATAACCCGGTTGCAGGTCCTTGTCGGGATCGAGACTCAACCAGAAGGAGACGGTGCCGCTCCAGTCCTTGTCGCGGTAGCCCATGTTCTTGTCGGCGTGGAAGAAGACGACGGCCTTCTCGTTCTTGCCGAAGCGCAGGGCATCGCCGAACTTACCCTTGCCCTTGACGATCTCCACGTCGGCGCGATGCAGGCCCGGCTTGGCGTCGGTGCGTTTGCCGTTCGAGGCGGTGTGGATCTTCTTATCGCCACGGGCGAAATCGGCGTCCGGCTGGCCGTCGAACGAGGCATGGAATGACAGCGCTTTCCGCACGGCTTCCCGATCCGGCTCCGCGGCTGACGACTGGAAGAACGATGCGCCAATGACCGCGCCGGACAGCGTCAACGCCAGGCAAGCACCACACCGCATGAGTATTCCTCCCAGATGGCATTCAGTTGGAAAGTCTTCGGCTTCCGCCCGTCGCGAGCAGGCCCTTCATTGCCGCTTCCTTGATGTGGCGTTCCGCCGGATCGGTGCGCGTTTCCATCAGTTGCGTGTAAATGCGGCCGGCCTCCTTCTTCTTGTCAGCCGCCGCCAGGTTCTCGGCCAGCAGGAGACAGGCGTGGGTTGCCTTGGCTCGCTCGCTGCCGGTTGCCTGTTCGGCGGCCTTGAGGAGCAGGTCCGCACTTTCCGCATCACCGATGTTCGCCAGCGCCCAGAGAGCGGTCAGGCGCAGATCGCGGTCTTTGGCATCGATTAGCTTGCGTATCTCTCCCGCCGACTTTGTTTCCCGCAGCACGCCGAGCGCCTGGACGACGGGCAGCGCCTGTTTGGCGGTCGCTCTCGTAAGCACCACATTACGGAATTGCTCGACCGCGCCCTCCTTGATCGCCAGCAGCGCCTGAGACGCGGGTTCGCAGAGTTCGTCGTCGAGCAGCAGCTTGCCGA
Organism: Planctomycetales bacterium; assembly: GCA_020054355.1. GTDB lineage: Bacteria > Planctomycetota > Planctomycetia > Gemmatales > Gemmataceae > JAGVLI01. The sequence continues at coordinate 2,149 of JAGVLI010000244.1, forward strand.
GGGCCGGCGTGGCCTCCTTGGTGCCGGCGATCTGCAATTGCCGGATCACGAACGCTTGCACTTCCTTGGGCCGGTCGCTGCCGAGCGTGCCGGCCAGCGCCGTGTTGAACATCTGCCGGTGCGCGGCATCCTTCCGCTTGCAGACCTCGACGGCCAGGGCGTGCAGCGCATAGCGGGCCTTGCCGTCGTCGCCCTTGCCGGTTTCGACGAGCAGGTCCACGACGCCGGCGACGTTCTCCTTGCCGCCCTGAAGGATTTCGCCCAGCGCCTTCTCGACGGCTTCCTTATCGACGGTGCCGAGGATGCGGCGGGCATCCGCCTGGGGCATCTGGTTGACCAGCGCGATGAGTTTTTCGTTGGCGTTCATGACTTCGTTTCCTGTTTTGGCTCGGAGGCCTGTGGCTCGCGCTTCACTTCCTGGCCAAGGTCATGCGCGAACCGCGCCATACCCTGGAGAAAGACGCCGACAAAACAGCCCAGGATCGCACCGGCTCCCACGCAACCAACCGTCACGAGTTTGCTCGATTTCTCCAGGTATTCGCTTCGGATGAACAGCGCCACACCCAGGCCGAGGATGCCTCCGAGGATCGTGCACACTTTGACAGTCTTCGAGGTAGGCTCCTGGAGGGCTGCGCCCATCAGCTGATTGGCATTCCGGGGTCGGGCTTTGCCGTGCTGTTTTTCCGGCCGAGATGCGTCGGCTCCTTGCGGCGAGGGCGGGATGAACATAGTAGCAATCCTCGGTCCAATCTTTCAACCATTGATCTCACAGATGCCACGGCGCCCGCATCGGCACGTTGACCAATCGGTTCGCCTCCTCGTCGCCGATAATCTGTTCCTTCACCGGATCGAAGCGAATCTTGCGGCCGGTGCGGATGGCGATGTTGGCCAGGTGCAGGATCGTGGCGGAGCGCTGCGCCGCCTCGGCATGACCGCCGGGCAGCTTGCGCGTCTTGACAGCTTCGGCGAAGCTGAGCATCGGCTCCGGATCGGGCATGGCCAGGAGCTTCTTGCGGTCCTCCTCGGACAGGTCGTTGAGGCTGACGCTCTTGGCGGGCTTGCGGTCGTAAGGCTGGCCCCATTCGGTCGAATCCATCACCAGGGTCAGGCCGTCGGCGTACTTCAGTTCCACCCAGCCCCACATGCCGGTGACTTCCGGATGGGCCGGCGGCGCGTGCGCCTCGATCTCCACGGGGCTGGTGTGGTCCTTGGCGAAAATCCACTGTACGGGGTCGAAGAAGTGCTGGCCCATGTCGGACAGGCCGCCGCCTTCGTAATCCCAGTAGTTGCGATGGGTGCCGCCAAACCGCTCGCGGACGAATGGCTTCAGCGGCGACGGGCCGCAATACATGTCCCAGTCGAGGTTCTTGGGCACCGGCTCCGGCTTGAGGTCAGGCTTGCCGCTCCATTCCTTGACCTTGAAGCCGCCCTTCTTGATGTACACGCCCTGGCATTTATCTTTCAACAAGCCGCTGGCCATGATCTTGTGCGTCAGGATGTTGTTCTTGTCCCGGCTCGCGCCGAAGCGGCCAAAGGTGCAGACCTGGTATACGCGGTTGTAGCGCTTGAAAGCGTCGACCACGGCCCGGCCCTCGGCAATGAAGCGGGTGGCCGGCTTCTCGCACATCACGTCCTTGCCGGCCTCGGCGGCGGCAATGGAGATCAGCGCGTGCCAGTGCGGCGGGGTGGCGATGGCAATCAGGTCGATGTCCTTGCGGTCGAGCACGCGGCGGAAATCGGTGAAGACCGTCTGGTTGTCGGCCTTGTCGAGAAAGCGCACATCGCATTCGGCCAGCAGCTTGGCGTTCAGCCCCCGGCACATGTCCGCGTAGGTGCCCTTGCCTCGCCCGCCGCAGCCGATCAGCGCAGCACCGAAGGTATCGCTGGGCGGCACATGCTGCCCGCCCAGGACGTGCGGCGGCACGATGGTGAAGGTCGCGGCAGCGGCCGCGCCCCGGAGAAACTGCCGTCGCGATACTCTACGCTTGCGCTCTTTCATGAGGGCACCTCGCGTTGGGGATGGAAGCGGCCCTGATTATTCCCTAGCGCAGGGGCCAAGTCAACGAAGTGGTTTGGGAGTAGTTGGCGGAGCGGTCCTTGCGCCACGGGGGTTGCGGAACGGGGTCGAGGGTTGCCATGCCCCATCATTCACCGGCCTTGTCAACCAGCCGTAAGATGGGGTGGCGGGGCGGACGAAACCCACCCAACCGAAAAATCGCTATCGCCAGCGAAATCTGATTGAAGTGACCCCGGCCGACTCCTTACAATAGTGGTTTGAAATTTGAGGCGGGACGATAATCGCCCGGCATCATCCTTCAGAGCAGCACAGCCTGTCAACCGGCGCGACTCCAATCTTCGAGTTTCGCGCAGGAACTTCGGACGGGCGGCGGAAAGTGGACTAGAATAGAGTGAAAATTGAGATTCTCCGCCGGGGCGAGCGCTCCGTTGCCGGCGGGCGGCGAACCGATACCCAGAAATAGCGGGCCATGGACGACGAAACCAGAATCCTGGTATCCGGTCCCAAGCAAGCGGCTGCTCCGGGCAGCCAGAACGCTTGCCTGGTGCAAATCTATCCGCCCGGCCCGGCGCTGGGGGCGCGGTTCCACCTGAAGGGCACCCCGGTGATCGTCGGCCGGGAAGACAGCTGCGAGATCACCGTCAACGACGATTCCGTCTCCCGCCGGCACGCCCGCATCGAGCCGATGGCCGACAGCTACGGCGTGGTCGATCTGCAATCCACCAACGGCACTTACGTCAACGACGCCCGCGTCACCTTGCAGAAGCTCAAGGACGGCGACTACGTGCGGATCGGCAAGGGCATCTTCCGCTTCCTGGGGGGCGGCAACGTCGAGGCCGAGTACCACGAGGAAATCTACCGCCTGACCATCGTGGACGCCCTGACGGAAATCCACAACAAGCGCTACTTCCAGGAATTCCTGACCCGCTCGCTGTCCTGCTCCATCCGCTATCGCCGGCCGCTGTCGCTGATCATGTTCGACCTGGACAAGTTCAAGGCCGTCAACGATCAGCTGGGACACCTGGGCGGCGATTACACGCTGCGCGAGCTGGCCTCGTGCATCAAGAAAGGCGTGCGCCGGGAAGACCTGTTCGCCCGCTACGGCGGCGAGGAGTTCGCCCTGGTGATGCCGGAAACGCTGCGCCAGGATGCTTCAACCGTCGCGGAACACTTGCGGAAGATGGTGGAACAGCACCCCTTCCAGTACCTCAACCACAAGTACCATGTGACCATCAGCCTGGGCGTGGCCTCCACCGCCGGCGACACCTGGATGGCCACCAGCGAGATCGTCCGCCAGGCCGACGAGAACCTCTACCAGGCCAAGCGCCAGGGGCGCAACCGGGTAGTGGGCTAAGCGCCCACTTGACGTTTAGCCGCGAGCCGGAGGCGAGCGCTCCTGCGTGGCGACTCGCATCCCATCCCTTGAAGTCTGGCCGCGTCCCATGGACCCAGGCAGCAAGCACCCCAAGGAAGCCCCCCCCATCAGCGACACCTGGCGCGTCGTACCGCGCAAGCTGGTGTCGCAGAAAATGCAGCAGCCCTGCCTGGTGCATATCTATCCCACCGGGCCGAGCATGGGCCTGCGCTACGAACTGGGCGAGGAGCCGCTCGTCCTGGGGCGCGGCGAGGAATGCGATATCCGTATCAACGACCATTCCGTCTCCCGCCGGCACGCCCGCATCGAACGCGACGGCGAGAGCTACGCAGCCACCGACCTGCAAAGCACCAACGGCACCTTCGTCAACCATGCCCGGGCGGCCAACTCGCCGCTCCAGGACGGCGACTACCTGCGGATCGGCAACTGCATCTTCCGCTTTCTGGGGGGTGGCAATGTCGAGGCCGAGTACCACGAGGAGATTTATCGCCTGACCATCGTGGACGCCCTGACCGGCATCCACAACAAGCGCTTCCTGCTGGAGTTCCTGGAGCGCGAGGTGGCCCGTTCGGTCCGGCACCGTCGGCCGCTGGCGGTGGTCATGTTCGACATCGACCACTTCAAGGCCATCAACGATGAGCTGGGCCACCTGGCCGGCGATTACACGCTGCGCGAATTGGCGGGGCTGATGCGCAACAAGGTGCGGCGGGAAGACCTGTTCGCCCGCTACGGCGGCGAGGAATTCGCCCTGGTGCTGGTCGAAGCCTCGTCGCAGGGCGCCAGCGACCTGGCCGAGCGCATGCGCGTGCTGGTCGAGCAGAAATCCTTCGAGTACGAAGGCAAGCCCTTCAACCTCTCCATCAGCCTGGGCGTGGCCGCCGTGACGGGCGAGGAAGCCGTCACCGTCAACGACCTGATCCAGCGCGCCGACGAAAAGCTGCTCGAAGCGAAACGCGCCGGCCGCAACCGGGTGGTGGGTTAGGCCCAATACCGTTTACGTTTCCAACACAACTGCTTCGACAAACCTCTTTTTCAGCGGTGGCACTGGGCGATGACGCAGCCGTTTCTTCTGAAACTTGGACATCTTGCGCTTGACCACCCGCGGGTTGATGCGGTTGCGGCGGGGCGGCAGCTGTTCCTGACTCATCTCCGCCAACAGGCGTGCATACCAAGCTCGGTAGGTTGCGGCGCTGCCGCCAGTGCATTCGGGCAGCCGCAGCCGCAGGATGCGCAGGCAGCCGATAAACGACAAGCGATCCGGGTCCAGCCCCGCGCTGGCTGCCGCCTGCGCCATCAAGGCGCGCGTCACATAGTGACCCAGCGACAGGGCGTACACCTCCTGGACCACGCCGGCAGGCGTCTCACTGCGCACCTGCGCTTCCTGGCCCGCTTGCCGCGGCGCCTGATGCGTTTTCTGCTCGTCGAAGACCAGTTCCTGTTCCCAGCGCTGGTGGTAGAGTACGATCAGCTCGAGCGCCGGGTCGGTTACCGGATCCAGCAGGGTCGTCAGCAGGACGTGCTCCTCGCCGTGGCCGACCCGTTGCGGGTCGTCCAGGGTGTAGCGAAGCACGCGGACGACGAGGCCGTGCCGATCCTTGGTGCGGTCGGAGGGCGTGGGATAAATCTTGGCCAGGTACGAGCCATCGGCCAGGGAACGCAACGGGCGCAGCACCAGCTGGCTCTTCACCCGGAACAGAATCTGGATGCGGCGGCGGACCAACTGCTGCCACAGGGCGTAGCTGAAAAAGTTGCGGTCGCAGAGCAGCAGCATGCCCGGCTGCAGGTGCCGCAGCAAGCCCGCCACCATGCGGCTTTCGCCGCAGCCGCACGGTTTGAGCACGAAGGCCAACTCGGCGTGCGTGCCCAGTTCGACCAGGCTCAGCTTGCGGACTTGCGGGAAGGCC
>JAGVLI010000575.1 GCA_020054355.1 Planctomycetales bacterium
GAGCGCTGCGACGCAGCGCTCGCCTCCGGCTCGCGGCTAAACGCTTGGTGCGCGGCTAAACGCTAATGCCCGCCTAACCAATCCCTTCTTCCCGGCACGACTTCTCCAGTTTCGCTAATTTTCTTGTCATCCGGCCGGTCATCGGCCACAATTCAGTGAATCATCTTCTCGTACCGGGTTTTCTTTCCGATTCCGATCAATTCTGCGAAGGAATCCACCCATGCCAGGATTTGCCAAATTCATGGCTTTCATGAATGTAGCGATCGCGTGCGTTTTTCTGTTCCTGGCCACCAAGGACTTCAACACCCGCCGGCCTTGGGCCTACGACGTGTTCCGTTCCGAGCTGGACATCCACGGCCTGCCTCTGGACCAAAAGGACTCGGGGCCGCGGCGCGTCGCTTACGCGCTCTGGCAGGACCTGGAACCCGATACGCTCAGCAAGATGTTTGCCAATGCCGGCGGCAACCCCGTCAAGGGCAGCAGCAATTACATCAAGACGCAGATGGAAGAGGTGGAGCGGCTGCGCGACCAACTCACTGCCGACCTGGAGAAGCTCAAGGATGAAGAGGACAAGCGCGCCCGGCTCCGGGACATTTTTCTGCCCCTGGCGCTGACCCTCGAGGAGCGCGACTACTGGGCGCAGCGGATCAACGACAAGGACCTCGACCAGCGGGGCATGGAGAAGCTGCAAAAAGACCTGTTCGACGATTACTTCGGCCGGGCGCTGAGCCAGGCCGACACCGTCGCGCCCGAAATGAGCGATTGGCTGGCGCAGAAGAACCCCAAGGCGGTGAAGCCGGAAGAACAGACTCAGATGGACCGCCGGCAGCGCATCGCGCACTTGCTCTATAACCTCGGCCGCTCGGCGGAGGAACACACCCGGACGATGGTGGTCATCGGCCTGAAAGCCTACATCGCCGAAGCCGAGAGCCAGGCTGCCCGCCTTCGCGAAATGAGCCTGCGCGTCCGCTTGACGATGCTGGACGAGCGTTCGCTTTTCGAGGTCGAATATACCCGGCTGACGCAGCGCATCCTGGCGCTGGTCGAGGAGATCGAACGCAAGAAGTACTTCTATACGGGTCAGCAGGACATCAAGAAGCGCGCGGCCGAGCTGGTCAAGATTCGCCAAGCCGACCTCGAAGAGCTGAACGGCAAGCTCGGCAAGGCGGCCCATGAGATCGACCTAGCCCTGCAACTGCAACGCAACCTGGAAGAGCGGCTCTTCGAGACCCAGAAGCAGCTCGGCGAGGCGCAGGAGAAAACCCAGGAGATGGAACGCTTCATTCGCGGCCTGGAAGTGCCGAACCGCCGGTAACCTGACGATTCGCTGTCTGTGGGGTCCGCTGTGCGGACCATCGAACTGCGAGAATCGAGATGCTCACGGTCCGCAGAGCGGACCCTACGAAAGACCATGGGACGAAGGCTAACGCTCCGTCTCCTTGAGGAGATACACGACCATGAGGATGTTCGGCAAGTTTCTGGTCTACCTGAACCTGGTCCTGAGCCTGCTTTTCCTGGGCTGGGCCGTCGCGCTGCACACCATGCGGCTGAACTGGGCGCCGCAGCGGAACTTCTTCACCGGCGAGGTGAACCAGGAATCCGGCCAGCTCTACGAGCTGAAGGAAGAAATCAAGTCCTTGCTGGAGCACCGCGACCTGGCCGAGACACGCTGGCAGACCGACGCCGCCATGCTGCCCCGCGTCGAGGAACGGCGGGCCGCCTATCAGAAGTGGTACGGCGAACAGTTCAATCTGGCCAAGATCGGCAAGGACCCGACCGGCAAGGAAGCGGAGGCCCCGGTGCGCCGGTTGACACGCGGCCCCGATGAATTGCTCATCATGAATGACCCCAAGAGCGAGGCGGTCAAGGACAGCCGGGGCAACGCCGTGAAGTCGATCGGCTACTACCTGAATGAGTATCAAGAACTGAAGAAGCAGCTCGACGACATTCAGGTGGAAATCGCCAAGTTGGTCGAGCAGCAAAATAAATTGACTCTGCTCATCGCCGGCGAACCGGGCAAGACGCGCGGTGTGCGCGGCCAACTCGAAGACCAGCTGTCGTACAAAAAGCTCTGGGAGGATGAGATTGCCAGCCTGCGGCCTTTGCTCGTCAGCCAGCTCATCAACGTCGAGGAGAACAAGCGCCGGCTGGTGGTTCTGGAAGCCCGCTTGAAAGAACTGGCGCAGGCTCGGCGCCCGTAAGCACCCGGTCCATGATACTTATCACCTGTCGATTCGCGACGCTTCGTAGAAGCGTTGAACCGCTCCACGCTTCTGCGAAGCGTCGCGAATCCCAAGGCCCCCGCGAGGGAACTGCAATCCCCGCTGGCGCTTCGGGCCGCTTCCGGTTTTTTCGGCTGGATCGGCCAGGTGAGCTTGACATCCGGGCAGGCTCTCGGCATACTCCCCGCCCACCAATCCGGGGGAACGGATTGCTCCGACGTCCAAGGGCCGCGCTGCCGCGGGGGAATCGAGCGGCAACGGGTCCGGGGAAAAGGCGGCGGAACCGCGGCATTCTCTCGACGGATGCCGTCGCACCGTTTACAATTTCGATCCAGGTTACAGGGGGCTGCCGCACGCACGAATCCAGGGTCCTTTCCCAGACGATCCGACCGCCCCGCCAACAAATCGGGTCCGGTGGGGTTGTACTGGGAGTCGCCGAACTCGGCGCGGATTCATTTCTTCATTCGACTCGTGTTGCCAGCTGGGCTGCGTTAGGGGGATCGATCGATGACCACGATGGGCAAGATTCTCGTCTTCATCAATCTGCTGTTCGCCGTCCTGGTGATGGCCCTCATTACCGTGGCCTTCGTCACCAAGACCGACTGGGCGGCGGGCCACGCCTTTGAAGTCAAGGAAAAGAACAAGGCTCAAGCCAATTACCTGAATGAGGTTAACAAGAGCAAAGAGCTGGAAAAGGAAAAGAACTTGCTGCTGGCGCAGTCCGACGGCTCGATTGCCGACCTCAAGAGCAAGCTGGAGCTAAGCGAGAAGGTCAAGGTGGACGCCGAGGCCAAGCTGCTCGAAGCCAACAAGCGCGTGGACGACCTTGACGCCCGCGTGAAGCAGGCCACGGCCGCGATGGAAGGCATGAAGGTCGAGATCAAGAGCCTGGACGACCGGCTTGGCGAATCGCAGCAACTGATCCTGAAGCTCGGCCTGGACAACAAGAAGTACAAGGCCGAGGCCATCAAGGCCACCACCGACCTGCAAAGCGCCCTGGACCGCAGCGACCAGTTGCTGCAGAAGCTCGTCGAGGCCGACAAGAAAATTTCCTTCCTGGAAGGCGATGCCGCCGCCAAGGCCGGCCAGCGCGAGCTGAAGAACCCGCCGCCCGATGACATTCGCGGCCGGGTCACGGTCACGGACGACACCAGCGGCTACGTCACGATCAACCTCGGCAGCGACAACGGCGTGAGCAAGGGCAACACGCTGGAAGTCTACCGGCTCAAGCCCCGTCCGCAGTATGTCGGCACGATGCGGGTCTACGACGTCCGCCCCAACGAAGCGGTCGGCAAGCTGATGGGCACCGGCCCGCGCGGCAAGATCCTGAAGGACGACGAGGTCGCCAGCCGTATCCTGGGACAATAAGGCCGCATTCCGCCGCTTGCGGCTTTGCACTAACCATACAGGGGAACCGAAATGGCCGCCAACCGAGCACCCGGCCGATATGACGTGGATCCGCCGAAGCCGCGCAACGACGCTTATACCGGCTTGCTGTCGATTTCCTTCGTCGCCATGCTGATCGCCTGCTTGCTGCTGCTCATCGACTGGTTCAGCTTTCCGCAGCAGAAGCCGCCCAGGGTGGCGCTGCCCGCCGTCAAGGCAGTGAACGTCCCCAAGGGCGGCGGCGATCCGGTCATCAAGGAAGAGATGAAGAAGGACGACGCCAAGAAGGAAGAGATGAAGAAGGACGACGCCAAGAAGGAAGAGATGAAGAAGGACGACGCCAAGAAGGAAGAGATGAAGAAGGACGACGCCAAAAAAGATGATGCCAAGAAGGAGTAGCCGTACTTCGGCTACTCTCCTTGATAGCCAACGCACACGGCCTGCCGGAAGCCATGACTTCCGGCAGGCCGTGTGCTTTTGCGCGACCATCTGCTAAGATTCTTGACAGTGGCCCGACAGGGTCGATGCTATCTCGCGATGAGGCGTGTGAAAGGACGATGGACAATGCCCGCGCGCGTGGTGCTTGCGATGAGCGGCGGCGTCGATAGTTCGGTGGCGGCGTACTTGCTGAAGGAGCAAGGCTACGACGTTATCGGCCTGTTCATGCGCACCGGCACTCACGGCAAGGACGATGCGCACACTCCCGAACGCAAGAAAGGCTGCTGCAGCGCTCTGGATGCCGGCGATGCCCGGCGGGTAGCCGACCGCCTCGACATTCCGTTCTACGCGCTCGATTTCGAGCAGGACTTCGAGCGGATCATCGACTACTTCGCGGACGAGTACCTGGCCGGCCGCACGCCGAATCCCTGCGTGGTCTGCAACAACTGGCTGAAATTCGGCAAGCTCTGGTCCTACGGCAAGCAGCTGGAAGCCGACTTTGTGGCGACTGGACATTATGCCCAGATGGTCGCAGGCAGCGGTCAGCCGGAACTGCACCGCGCGGTCGATCCGGACAAGGACCAGTCCTATGTGCTGGGCGGCATCCAGCGCGCCATCCTGCCCCACTTGCTGTTTCCCATCGGCGGCTACCGTAAGGACGAGGTGCGGGCCATCGCCCGAAAGCTCGGCCTGGCGGTGGCCGACAAGCCCGACAGCGTCGAAATCTGCTTCGTGCCGGACGGCGATCATGGCGCGCTGATCCGCAGCCGTCGCCCTGGCCTGCAAACGGCCGGCAAGTTCGTCGATACGGCCGGCGAATTCCTGGCCGAGCATCCCGGCATCGAGAATTTCACCGTGGGCCAGCGCAAGGGCCTGGGCTACGCGGCCGGCTCCCGGCGCTACATTTTGAAGATCGTTTCCGAGGACAACTCGGTGGTGCTGGGTGATCGCGACGAATTGCTGACCCACGAACTGGCCGCCTCGCGGATCAACTGGCTCCTCGATGCACCGTCAGCCCCGTTGCGCTGCCAGGCGAAGATTCGCTATCGCCACTCGGCCGCGCCGGCGGTAGTGACGGCGCTGCCGGACGGCGGTGCGCGGGTACATTTCGACGAGCCGCAAAGCGCGGTGACGCCCGGCCAGGCGGTGGTGTTCTACGATGGGCCGCGCGTCCTCGGCGGCGGGTGGATCGAGGCAGCCACCAGCGGAGCCAACGCCGCCGACGGGTCAGCGTGATTCCGCAACCACCATCGCAAAGATGGTCGCGTCCGCGAAAACATGAACGAGCACCGGCGCCGCCAATCCTCTCACCCAGTTCCGTAACCAGCCCAGCATCAGACCGTAAATTGCCGCCAGCACCACGCCCCAGCCACCCATCGGGTAGCCCTGATAATGGGCGAATCCAAAGATGACTGCCTGGATCAAGAGCGCCGTCGTCGGGCGAAACTGCGATTCCAGGGCATCCTGCAAAACGCCGCGAAACCCCAACTTTTCCAGCAGCGCGTTCAGCAGCGAAAAGAAAACTCCGAACAGCAGCAACTTGCCGCCGGTGGTGACGGGAAACTGCGCGCGCAAATGCGCCAGGTCGGGGTTGAAGAGGGACTGAAAGAGCAGCAAGGCAGCGGAGGCGATCAGGACGATGCCGCCAGCCACCGCCAGGACGCGCCCATCGAAACGGCCCAGGCGCAGCCAGGCGACAGAGCGGCGCAGCGGCGGGACGAGCAGCACCACACCGGCATAGCCGAGCAAGGGAACCGCGAAATGCCAGGGCCAGCGCATCAGGCCAGGAAGCAGAGTCGGCAGCGGAGTGAATATCAACAGCAGCCCACCATGCAGGGCGCGCCAACCGCGGTCGTTCATAGGCCCTCGCCTGCGCGGCTAGTGCTTAATCGAGCGGCTTCTTGCCCGTGGGTCACGATTCCAATCGTGACAGGCGGCGCGGTTGTCACGATTGGAATCGTGACCCACGAGCAAACCGTGCCTGGAAGTAGCACTAAGAGAGTGGTTGCCAGCCGCTGCCTTGATGACCGAAAGAGAACGCGCCGGGATGCAGCACTTCGGCCAGGATTTCGAGCGATTCGACCAGGCGCGGTCCGGGCCGATTGAAGTACTGGTTGCCATCGGTCAGGAAGACTCGCCGCTGTCGCACCGCTCGCAGGTCGGGCCACTCTGGCTTGCACGTCAGCGCGCTCATCTCTACCCGCGCCTTGGGAATGTCCCAACCGCAGGGCATCACGAAGATCGTATCGGGGTCTTGCCGCACGAACTCTTCCCAGACCAGACGCGGCGAGTGCCTGCCGGGTTCACCAAATAAGAGCTTGCCGCCCGCGTACTCGACCAGTTCCGGCATCCAGTTGCCCGCCGACATCAGCGGCTCGATCCACTCGATGCACGCCACGGTGGGACAAACGGTTTGCTTCCGGGCGACGACGCCAATCTCGGTTATCCGCCGCTGAAGCCGCTCGATCAGCGCTTCGCCTCGTTCCGGAGCGTTCAGCGCCTCGGCCACCCGGCGAATGTCGGCCCAAACGTCGTTCAAGGCATTCGGGGCCAGGGAAACGATCATCGGTCTGGCATCCAGCCAATCGCACACGGCCAGCTCGACGTCCTTCTGGCTGACCGCACAGACCTCACACTGGGTTTGCGTGACGATCACGTCGGGCCGCAGTTCGCGCAGCTTGTCCGCATCGACCCGATAGACCGAGAGCGCTTGCTGCAAGACCTCACGCACGCGCTGGTCGATCTCCGCGCTGCTGCCGTCAATGTTGAACTTCGGCTCGGTGCAGCCGGGCAAGCGCTTTACCGAAAGCGGAAAATCGCATTCGTGGGAACGGCCGACCAGTTGCTCTTCAAAGCCGAGCGCGCAAACGATCTCGGTGGCACTGGCGATCAGGGAGACGATACGGGGCATCGGTTGCAAAGCCGCAAGCGGCCCCTCGGGAGCGGTTAGACGAGGCCCCAGCGGCGGCGCAGCACCCATTCGATGCTCAGCACCGCCACGAACAGCAGGAAGAACAGGACCATGAAGCCCGACAGCCGATTGCTCCGCCAGTCCGGCCAGAGTTCGACCTTTTGCCCGCGCTGCGGCAATGGCTGGTTTCGCAAGTCCGCCAGGAAGGCCGGCAGGTCCTCAGCCCTCATGGCTTTGCCGCCGCCGGCGTTGGCCAGTCGGGCCAGGAACTCGTGGTCGGCTGCCTGCCGGGCCATCTCGGCGGTGTCCTGGTAGACGAGAAAGCGCGACGAGGCTTCGCCGTTGATGTCTTGCCCGTCGGCATCCTTGCCTCGGGCGCGGACCGCGATCTTGTACTCGCCCGCCAGTTCGGTCCGCACGAAGACGCCGCGCTGCCCGGCCGCTTCCCGGTTGGTCGTCAGTCCGTGTTCGACCTGGTTCGGGCCGATGACTTTCACGTTGAATTCGGCGTCGTGCAAGTCCAGCCCGCTCTTGCCGCGCAGGCCCAGCGTGAAGCCGAGCTTATCGCCGGCGGGGATACGGCGGGCATCGGGCTTGATCCAGACGTTGCCGGTCGCTTCTTCTTGCTTGGCCAGCCAGAGCGCGATTTGTTTCCAGAACTGACCGTGCATGGCCACGCCGTCGCGCGATTTGGGCGCGCCCAGGTTGACCCATTTCCAGGTTTCATCGCCCGCAAACACCAGCACCCGCCCGCTGCCCACTTCCTGACTCACCAGCAGCGGCGCTCCGGTGAGGGCATCGTTGGCTCGCGCCAGGACGATCGCTTGCAGCTTGGGCCGACCCATGCGTGTCAGCCCGGTGAAGCGCGGCAAGTCCTCGCGCTCCCACATCGCCTGGCTTTTCTTAGGGTCCGCGGCCAACCGCATCACGAATTGATCGATCCCCTGCCGGGTGGGCACCATGCGAATGGCCGTTTCGAGCTGATCGCTTTCGCTCAGGTCTACTGGCAGGATGTCGGCCAGCGGTTTGCCAAAGGTCTTCCAGTCGCTGTTGCCGAAGGTGTCTCGGCCGCCGAGCATCATCAGGCCGGTGCCGTGGTTGACGACTTGGTCGCGAATGCGCGTCAGCACCGCCGGGTCGCCCCCGGACAATCGCCGGGCCGAGATGTCTCCGAGGATGATGACGTCGTAATGCTGTTTGTCGAAGCGGAACACCGCCGCTTCCGACTGCGAGAGCGGCTCGTCGCTGAGCCGGACCATCTGATCCAGGCGGATGCGCGGATCGGTTAGCGCCCGGCGGATGAAGGTCGGCTCCCAGGCGCGAATCTTGCCCTCGACGTATAGCACGCTCAGCCCTTCCTTGGCCACGGTGACGAAGGTGCTGATTTCATTATTGCCCTGCACGACTTCGCCGACTTGCGGTTCGACCTTGACCGTGACCTTGATCTCGCCCGGCTTGTCCGGCGCGTTGACGGACAACTTGACTTCGTTCCCGGCCGCGCGGGTCAGCCGTTCCTCGACCATCGCTTCCTTCACTTCCTTGTCGTCGATGAACAGCCGCACCGGCACCAGGGCGTTTTCGTAACCTGGCGCATCGATAACGACGCTGACGGTCAGCTTGTTCTTGACCGGCACCGGCGACGGCGACGGGGAGATGCTCACCAGGTTGATGTCCTGTTGCTTGGAGGAGGTCGTCGTCTGGCCGAGAGAGAACGTGTGAACCGGGCACGAACGCCGCCGCCAGCGTTCGGCCTCGCCCGTCGCCAGGAAGCGCGCGCC
>JAGVLI010001115.1 GCA_020054355.1 Planctomycetales bacterium
CCAACCTGGAGGCCGAACCCCGCCGCGTAGTGTAGAATGGCGACGTAAGTCCTTATTTTTCAACGAAACAGACCCCTCAAGTACTGAACTTGGGCTAGCACGAGTTGCAGAAACAAATCACGCTTGATTCCGGACATCGCCGTCCGTATTCTCTGCGCCGGTGGGTACGGTTGTGGACTGCGACTCAGCAAAGTGGCCCTCGGCCGCCGCCGCGCCAACGCTGGCTCCAAGTACCGCCGCCGTGGCCAGGACGCAGAGAGCGATCATGGCCAACTCCACGGAGCGCGTCGGTTGCCAGTTTGGCAAGGGCAGTTCTCTGACGAGGTTGGCCAGGACAGCACTGACAAAAAAGCCCACGGGCGCGCTCAGGATGCCGATGATCGTTCCTACGCCCGCCCAATGGGCCTCACCGGCGTAGCGGCCTCTGAAAAACGCGACGATGCCTCCAAGCACGATCGGTACGAACGGAGCGACCACGAATCCCAGCCAATCGCTCCAGGGCAGCAGCCAGCGAGGTGCTCGGGACCCATCCACCTTCATACCGGTGAGATAGCCCACGAAGATGCAGCTCACGCCGATCACCGACCAGATCGCGACACGGTGCATCAAGGCGAACGTCGTGCGCGCCTGCATTGCTGCCTGGTCGTCTGGAGTTGACTGCTCATTGTCCATTGCGGGAAGCTCGCCCCTTTCAATAACCTCCCACGATCTCCAGGTTCCTCGGCACGACATGGTGGTACCAGATCAAATGGCCGGGCGCTTCCGCGCCGGTCGCGGCAGTCATCGCTTCTTTGAGAGTCGGACCGTGTCCGATCACCTGGTTGCTGACGGTATCCCAGGCGATCCACTGTCCCTCGTATTGCAACTCGACGTCGCGGGGAAGTTCGGGTCCATCGTCGTACTCCAGGGCGAAACCGGCGAGTTCGTTTAGGAATTGCCGATCATCACCTTCCCGATATTCGAGGAATGGGTGCCATGCCGCCCGGCGACTATACTGACTGTGATCACGCAGCCGTGGCCGCATTGAAGGATGACTCCAATTGGCCTGATCCGGGCCACTTTTTTCACATCCACGGCTGCGTGATGTTGTCCTATACGATCAACCTTTGATTACCCCCACGGGTCGCATTCTCGCCACCTTCTTGCTCAGCCCCGCGCGATCGACGACTTCCACGACTTCATCGACGTTCTTGTAAGCGTTCGGCTGTTCCTCCGCCAGCCCCTTGTGGCTCTGGGCGCGGGCGATGACGCCGCGTGCCTCCAACTCCTTGTCGATGCGCCGGCCGCCAGCTTCCTTGACCGCCTGGGTGCGGCTCATGGCCCGGCCCGCGCCGTGGCAGGTGGTGCCGAACGACTTTTCCATGCTGCCCGGCTGGCCGACCAGCACCCAGCTGGCCCGGCCCATGTCGCCGGGAATCATCACCGGCTGGCCGATCTTGCTGTAGAGCGACGGAATCTCCGGATGGCCCGGCGGGTAGGCGCGCGTCGCCCCCTTGCGGTGGACCCAGACCCGCTTCTGCTTGCCGGCCACCAAGTGCTGCTCGAACTTGGCGATGTTGTGGCACACGTCGTACACGAGGTTCATCTTCATTTCTTGCCACTTACGGCCAAAGACCTTCTCGAAGACTTCGCGGGCCTGCTGCATCAACAGTTGCCGGTTGCACCAGGCAAAGTTGGCCGCCGCCCGCATGGCCGCGATGTAGTGCTCGCCCTCCGGGCTGTGGACCGGGGCGCAGGCCAGCTGCCGGTCGGGCAACTCGATGCCGTACTTTTCGGGGGCCTTGCGCAGCGAGTGCAGGGCATCGTCGCAGACCTGGTAGCCCAGGCCGCGCGAGCCGCTGTGGATCATCACGCAAACCATGTCCTTTTCCAGCCCCATGACGCTGGCCGCCTGCTCGTCGAAGATGTGATCGACGATCTGCACTTCCAGGAAATGGTTGCCCGAACCGAGCGTGCCGCACTGCTCCTCGCCGCGCTGGCGGGCGCGGTCGCTGACGCAATCCGGGTCCGCGCCGTCGAGCCGGCCGTTGGCCTCGGTGAAGTCGATGTCGCCCTGCGTGGCCAGGCCGCGCTGCAGCAGGTAGCCAGAGCCTTCCGCCAGCAGCTGCCGCATTTCCTTGCCCTTGAACGAATAGTGCCCCGACTTGCCGGTGCCCGTGGGCACATGCCGAAAGAGTTCTTCCACGAGTTGCCGGATGCGCGGCTTCACGTCCTGGTAGAAGAGGTTCGTGCGGCACATCCGCACCCCGCAGTTGGAGACGACGAAACCGTTGGCGATGAAGTTGTGGTCGGCGTGCTCCACGGTGAAATCGTAAACCTCGCCGGTGTAGTCCAGCACGGGTTCGATGCGCGCGATGCGTTCCCAGACCATGCCGCCCTCGCCGAGGCCGTCGCCCGCCGCGGCGCAGTATTGCTCGAAGGTCGGGAAGTCCGCACTGACGCGGGGCGCACGCGCTTTCTCGGCGTACAGCGACCGCTCGATGAAGCGGAAATTGGCGCTCGGCCCCAGCAGGCGGCCGACGATTTCGAGCCGCGGCACGCCTTGCTCCTTCAGCGCGACGGCGGACTGGACGACGGCTTCCCGCTCCTGGAGCAGCTGGCGCTTGTGCTTGAGGTACTGCACGGCCAGGGCCGCCAGCCCTTGTCGCTTCCGGTTGTACTCGTAACCGATGCGCGACCAGAGATTGATGAGGCTGTCGATCTTCGGAGAGAGTACCAGGCGCAGCCGGACCGAGCGCTCGCCGTCGCGGTTGCGCTGTTCCTTGCGCTGCCCGATCGGCTGCGTCTCCACGCCGAATTCTTGCAGCCATTCGCCGATCTGTTCGAGGAAGCGCCGGCCGCTGGCGACGTAACCCGACCGCTTGTTCATCGACAGCGTCGGCTGGCCGAAGACCGTGCCGTGGCCCGGAATGGTGGCCGGCGTCGTCAACTCCGCCCCGAACAGCGCGGCGAGGAACAAGCGCTTCTGCCACAAGGGAGCAGCGGTCAGCCACTGCGGCGCTTCATAGTCTTGCCGTGCCTTGTTGCCGATCGGCGCGCCCAGGCAGCTCAGCAGGGCCGCAAAGCCGGTGCTGACCATCTTGCACCATTCTTCCTGCCGGTCGAAGCGATAATCGCCGTAGCCGGTCTGGATCGCATGGCAGCGTTCCCGGCTGTAGACGCGCGACGGAGTCACGCCCAGCGCCTGCAGATCGGCTCGAATCGCATCGAGGTCGCTGCCTTCGCCGTAGAAGCTGACCACGCCCTTGCCGGATCCCCTGACGAAATGCAGCGAGCCGTCGCCGAAGACGAAACCGAGAATCTTGCACAGGTAGGGCAGCGCCGGCGATGCGTAGGTCAACGGCAGCAGCCCACGGGTCTTGAGGTACTTCAGGACCTGGCCGACCGCATTGCCGGCCGGCCGCTTGCCGAGTTTCGTCAGACGTGCAACGACGTCTTCCTCGGAAACGATCACGGTATCGGACGGAGATTCGTAATCCACGCCGGCGAACGGCGCGACTGCCACGCGGTCGCCCGGCTGGAGCTTGCCCAGTTCGACCATTCCGGAAGGGGTCCAGAAGGGATGATCGGCCGTGGCGCGGACTTTGTCGCCGGCTTCCGTGGTCAGGCGCAGG
>JAGVLI010000367.1 GCA_020054355.1 Planctomycetales bacterium
CTGGGTCGCAGCGCTCGCCTCCGGCTCGCGGCTAAACGGAATTTGACTTCATCGTTCAGAATACTTCGGCGACGGCTTCCCCGGTCTCTACGATCCGCAGCGGCCGGTTCACGTTGCTCGCGTTTTCCTTGCGCGGGTTAATGCCCAGGGCCTTGTAGTAGGTGCAGAACAGGTCCGGCACGGAAACCGGCCGCTCGATCACGTCGATGCCGAGCTTGTCGGTGGCGCCGATCACCTGCCCGCCCTTGACGCCCATTCCCGCCAGCGCCACGTTAAACGCTTGCGGATAGTGGTCGCGGCCGGCGGTCAGGTTCACTCTCGGCATCCGGCCGAATTCGCCCATCCAGATGACCAGCGTGCGCTCCAGCAACCCTCGGTCCTTCAAGTCCGAAATCAACGCTGCCATGCCTTGGTCCACTGGCGGAATCAGCTTTTGCAGGGCAGTCAGTTCGTTATTGTGCGTGTCCCAGCCGCTCGACTGCACTTCGACGAACGTGACGCCGCTCTCGACCAGCCGCCGCGCCGTCAGGCAACCCTGGCCGAACGCCGACCGGCCATAGAGGTCGCGCAGCCGGCTGGACTCCTGGTCCAGGTCGAAGGCTTTCGTCTTCGGGCTGAGCACCATCTGCGAAGTCTGCGTGTAGAGTGTCTGATGATCGCGGACCAGCGGCGCGGCCGGCGTCTTGAGCTGCGGCTTTTCGAGGTCCCGCAGCAGTTCCAGCCGGCGGTTCAGGCGCTCTCCCGCCACGGGCGCGGCCAGGTTGTCCGGCGGGCGATTGGGATCGGTGACGACGAACGGCGCGTGCTTGACGCCCAGGAAGCTCGGGCCAACGCTCTGGCCGGAGATGGCCACGAAGTTCGGCAAATCGAACTGCGCCGGGCCGATTTCCGACGAGACGATGGAGCCGATGCCCGGATGCACGATCCCACCCGACGGCGGATAGCTGGTGTGCAGCAGGTAAGTGGCCCGGCCGTGATTGCCTTCCTTGCTGGTCATCGACCGGATGACGGCGAACTCCTTCATCACCTTGGCGGAGTGCCGCCAGTGCTCGGCGATCAGCAAGTCCGGCGTCGAGGTGGCGATGGCCCGCGTCGTCCCTTGCGTTTCCGCGCCGGGTTTCGGGTCCAGGGTCTCGAACTGGCTGGGACCGCCGGCCATCCAGAGGAGAATGCACGCCCGGCCTTCCTTGCGCAATTCCGGAGCGGCAGCGCTCAAAGTCTGGCGCAGACTCAGCGCCGCGGCACCGCTGCTCGCGGCTTCGCACAAGAACCGCCGCCGGTTCAGCAATCCACGCGCGCCGATCCGCACTCGTTCCCAGAGAGTGGAACTGCTCATGGTTTCGCTCCTGTGCCCGTTTCCCGGTGGAACGAGCGCTCCACTTTTTCAGCAGGAATTCGGTCGAGTTCATCAAACTCCACAGAATGTCTTCCAGCCCCTCTTCCCGATTGTTCACCTTCCTGAGAAAGCGCTGGCAGACGGCCATCTCCTCCTCGGTCGCCGGCAATGTCTTTCCACTGTCCGCATCACCGCGAAAGCCTGGGAACCGCTGGCAGCCCTCATGTTTTCGCGGTGGTGCGGATGGAGTGCAGTCGCTGGCGGTAGCCACGAAAGCACGGCACCCCGGCGCGATTTTCGCTAAACTCGGCCTGTCCAGAATCCTGGCCGTTGGTGGTTATGTGGCACCGCAACAACCCGCACTTGGTCGCTATCTGTTCGGTACACCAGCCCATACGGATACCGCCGCAATGCACAGAACCGATGGCGTGCATCGCACGGCGGGCACGCTTCGGGAAACGAGCGGAGGAAATCCACTGCCCGCTGAAAGGCTGCCTCGAAACCATTGGCGGCTCGCAGGCTTCGGGCCTGATACCAGGCTAAGGCCGCCTCATATTCGGCCTCAGCAACAGGATGCAAGGATACTTCAACCACCAGTTCGCCCTTCAACTCGAGCGCGAACCCGTTGCTTGACCTCCTCCCAAGGTGTCAGGACTACTTCCCCAGCGTCAATCTGCGCGGATCGCCGTTGCAATTCGGCCAACCAGTCATCACCGCTTAGTTCAGGAGCAGGCGGTTCCGACGCCGCAAATAAGGCCTCGGCCAAGTCCAGGCGTTCACCTTCCGGCAAGTTCATGGCTGACGTCAGCAGTTGTTCCGTTGCGGGGTTCATCTGTGGTTCTCCGAAAAGGGGCGATATGGAGATTATAAACGAGCGAACCCCGAGGGACCGCCCCTACCTCTTCAGCAGAAATTCCGTCGAATTCACCAAACTCCACAGAATGTCTTCCAGCCCCTCGTCCCGATTGTTCACCTTCTTGAGAAAGCTCCGACACGTCGCCGTCTCCGCCTCAGTGGGCTTGCGCGCCAGCACCTTCGCGTACAAGGCAGCGACAATCTCGTCATCGCCCTGCTGGTCCGCCAGCATCTGCGAGAGGATGGTCTGCCCCTGGGCCGACGTGTAGGTATGCACCAGGGCGCTGTTCATCATCACCAGCGCTTGCGGGATGGTGCCCAGCACTTCATCGAACGGCGTGGATGGGTTGACCTTGAACGCCTGGTAAACCATGTGCCGCACGCCGGTATGGCGTTGCACCGCCGGCGCGGAAGTCGTCGCCGGCGCCGGGATGGCCTTGTCGTGCTCGTCGAAGCCCAGCGCTTTTTGCAGCGCCTCGAATACCTGTTCGGGCCGCAGCCGTTGGGGGCAGACGCAGGCCACCGCCGTGCTGCGGTCCTCGCTGGGCGCGGCCGTCTGCTGGCTCTGGTACGCCTGCGTGGCGGTGATGGTCCGGAATAGCCAGCGGATGTCGTAGCCCGTCTCGATCCATTGCTGGGTCAGCAGTTCCAGCACTTCCTTGTGCTGCGGCTCGACATCGCCGCCAAGGTCGGCCACCGTCGGATAGAAGCCCCAGCCAAGCAGGCTGTTCCACATGCGATTGACATAGGCTCGAGCAAACCAGGGGTTCTTCGGGCTGGTCAGGAAGCGTGCCAGCGCGGTGCGGCGCTCGGCGTCGTCGGCTTCCAACGGCACGCTCTCGCCCGTCAGAAACTTCGGCTGGATGGCGAGCAAGCGGTCGGGCTTCTTCTTGTCCGTCATGAAATACTGGCCGTCCGCCCGGCCCTCGATGGCATAGGGCGTGCCCCGGCCTTTTTCGTCGGTGTCCTTGTGCTGGATGATCCTGGCCCGGCCGAAGAACGCGGCCAGCTCGTGGAACTGCTCGCGCTTGAATGGCTCCAGCTTGGCGTCGTGGCACTCGGCGCATTGAATCTGCACGCCGAGAAAGACCCGGCTCGTCACGGCGGCGATTTCGACGGGGTTGCCGAACATCGAGGTCAGGTAATTGACCGGCGCTTGCTCGTCGTTGACGCCGACCGCCGTCACCAGGGCGCTGACCACCTGATCCCACGAGCGGTTCTTCCGGAACTGCTCGGCCCACCATTTGTCGAAGAGTTGCCAGCGCAGGTAGTTGCCCGAAGCCGGTGTGTGATAGGTGACGGTATCCCGCCAGTAACGCCCCCAGTTGACGGCATACTGGTCGCTTGCCAGCAGCCGATCAACCAACTCCGCCCGCTTGGCTGGCGACTTCTCCGCGATGAACGCCTGCACTTCCTCCGCCGACGGCAGCTTGCCGGTGAGGTCCAGCACATCATAACGGGCCGTCGAATCGGTGAATGTGGTGGTCCGGCGAACCCACAGCCTCCCGTCCGGGGCCAGCTCGGTCGAAGGACCGTCGAACGGCGGCTTGATCCGGGGCAGGAGCTCCCCCCAGTTCGCCGATTGTTTCCGATCCGCGGCCGTCACCGCGACGGGCGGGTA
>JAGVLI010000081.1 GCA_020054355.1 Planctomycetales bacterium
CGACGCTCTTCCGATCTGACGCTCGCCAGGATCGTCCCGGTCATTTCTTCACCGGCTTCACGTCGATCCGTCGGAAGAACACTTCCGCTCCCTCCGACTGGAAGAGAATTTTGCCCTTGGTATGGCTTGCCTTGGTGCCGACATTCACCACCTTGCCGTTGAGGATATTCGTGATCTTGTCGCCGTCGCAGATGCACTCCAGCGTGTTCCATTCGCCGGCGGGTTTTTCCACGTCGTCCTTGCCGCGAAAGCCTTTCTCGTCCTTCCATTCGGGGCTGCGCGCGTACCAGTTGATCCGGCCGCCGGTGAACTCCTTGGCCTCGCCGCCCGGCTTGTAGTACCACTGCTTGCCGCGCTGCTCGACTTCCGCAGTCATCTTGGGCGTGTTCTTGCCTTTCACCAGGATGAAATCGCCGGTGCCGCCCTCGATCATCTGGCACTCGATGGATTCCAGCCAGACGCCGCCGGCCGCGCCGTCCTCGCCGACGCAGTGTAAGAGAATACCGCTATCCATCGTCTTGTTCTCGCGCGGCGGCCAGGTCTTTTCGCCCCACTTGAACTCCGTGACCAGGTGATAGTTCTCGAATTCCTTCTCGGTCACGAAGCAGCCGAAGGTCTGGCCGGAGACACGAATCGCGCCGTCTTTCACCGTGAACACCATCTCCGGGTCCTTGTTCTTGCCGTGCCCTTTGAGATAGGTGTAGAAGTTGGTCAGGTCCTTGCCGTTGAACAGCTTGACGACGCCGTCATCGGCGGATTGGACCGGGGCGCTCAGGACCAGGAGCAGGCCGCAGAGCGCGAAGCAACCGAGGAACGTGCGAAGCATGGTGAGTGCCTTTCAGAATGCGGGGAGGCATTGGGTAGTCATGCGGGCAGCCATTGTAACAGCAGTTCTCAGCCTTCAGCTATCAGCTTTCAGCCGGACCTCCCTCGGATCGCCTGGCTGATGGCTGAAAGCTGATAACTGACAGCTATTCGTCGCTTCACGACCTATAATAGCCCTATGCCTGGAAACTCCTTCGGCGAACTGTTTCGCATCACCACGGCCGGCGTCAGCCACGGCCCCGGCTACGTCGTCATCATCGACGGCTGCCCGCCGGGTTTGCCGCTCAACGAGGAGGACTTGCTGCCCGACCTGCGTCGCCGCCGGCCGGGGCAGTCGAAGATCGTCACGCAGCGCAAGGAAGAAGACCTGCCGGAAATCTGGTCCGGCGTCTTCGAGGGCAAGACCGACGGCACCTCGATCGGCATCGTCTTTCGCAACACCGATCAGCGCAGTCACGATTACGGCGACATCAAGGAAAAGTATCGGCCGGGCCATGCCGACTTCACCTTCGACGCCAAGTACGGCTTCCGCGATTATCGCGGCGGTGGGCGATCCAGCGCACGGGAAACCGTTTGCCGGGTGGCGGCGGCGGCCATCGCCAAGAAACTACTGGCCCAGCAGGGCATGCAAGTTCTCGGCTGGGTCAAGCAGGTCGGTGACGTGCAAGCGGACATTCCCGATCCGACTGCCGTGACGCTGGAGCAGGTGGAAGCGAACATCATTCGCTGCCCGGACCCGGCCGCCGCCGAGAAGATGATTGCTCTCATCGACGCGGTGCGCAAGGAACAGGACTCGATCGGCGGCATCAGCGAGCTGGTGGCGACCGGCGTGCCGCCGGGCCTGGGCGAGCCGGTGTTCGACAAGCTCAAGGCGGACCTGGCAAAGGCGCTGCTGTCGCTGCCGGCGGTGACGGCCTTCGAGTATGGCGCGGGCTTCGGCGTGGCCACCATGCGCGGCAGCCAGAATAACGACATCTTCGTTCCGAAACCTGGCGCGCCCTCGGGGGGCTTACGCCCCCCGCTCGCCTCGGTAACGATTGGCACCGAGACCAACCGGCATGGCGGCATGCTCGGCGGCATCTCCAGCGGCGAGCCGGTTGTCTGCCGGGTGGCGATCAAACCAACCAGCAGCTTGCCGCAACCGCAGCGCACGGTGAACCGTCGAGGCGAACCGACGGAAATCGTCACCAAGGGCCGGCACGATCCCTGCCTGTTGCCGCGCTTCGTGCCGATGGGCGAAGCGATGCTGGCGCTGGTGCTGGTCGATCACTGGCTGCGCTGGCGGGCGCAGTGCGCGCTCTGACTCGGGGCTTCACGGCCCGAAGGTCAGGCGGAACGCCGACGAGGAAACTTCGCCGCCTTGAAACGCGGCCGTCGTGATCGTCACCCGCACCATGTACGTCTGGCCCGCGGGCAAGGCGGGTAAGTAGCCCGATGTATCCCAAGGGTCGGAGAACATGTTCGGCGTCAGGCCGCCCCCGCCGCTGTGGGCCAGGCTCGGCGCCGACAGTTCCGTGCCGCCCGCATCGAAGAATTCGACGCGGACCGAGTAATTGCCCTGCTGCACTTCCACACTTTGGGTGGACAGGATCGTGACGACCTCCCCGCCGGCCGGGACCGTGAAGGTGTTCTGGGCCACGATGCGGTTGCTGGAATCGGCCGTGCTCGCGAGATAGTTCCCCAGCTCGAAGCGCAGGCTCTTGCGATTGCCGGACTGAAAACCCTGCGGTACGGGGGCGTCGCCGGTGGCGGTCGTGCTGGTGATGCTCCAGCTGCCGCTGAACGTCAGCGCGAACACCGGCACCGGCAGCAGCAACAGTGCCGAGAACGCGCCGGAAACCAGCCGGCGCCAGCGGGGCGCTGGCCCTTCGGGCGCAACAGTTGCGGACATGGATCGGTCCTCCAGCCTGATTGGGCGGGCCGAACTTCACCTGCGAAGGTATGCGCGCGGTGTAACAGGAACTGACCGAACGGCTGGAAGCCGCGCAGTCTCCGGTGCGCCGACGACTTGTCCAGTTGCGAGCTGCCGCCCCTTGGCAGGACTCCGGTTTTGACTTAGACTTGAAGGAACGCCCCACGGGCCGGGGAACGATCCTCTCTCCAGTCTCCGATTTTCCGTCGCCATTCCTTCCGACCCATTCCGGAGGCCAGGGTGGCTGATGAAGCGCAACGGCAGGCCGCGCGGGAAGCCCAGGAAAGCGAACTGCGTTTTCGTTCCCTCATCGAGCACAGCTTCGACGGCATCACCCTGCTGTCCGCTGACGGCACCATTCTTTACGCCAGCCCCTCCGCGGCGCGCATCTCCGGTTTTCGCGTGGAGGATTTGCTCGGCACCCAGGTTTTCGATCTGGTCCACCCGGACGATTTGCCTCGCGTCCAGGAGCAATTCGGCCGCTTGCTGCAAATGTCGGGCGAGAGCGTGACCGTGCAGGCGCGCTGCCGGCACCGGGACGGCTCCTGGCGCTGGATCGAAAACACCGGCACGAACCTGCTCGATCAGCCCCAGGTCCGGGCCATCGTCAGCAATTACCGCGACATCACCGGGCAGAAACGCGCGGAGCAGGCGCTGCAGCAAAGCGAGGAGCGCTACCGGCAGCTGTTCGAGAACAGTCCGCACCCGATGCTGGTCTACGAATGGGAAACGCAACGCTTCCTGGCGGTCAACGACGCCGCCGTGCGTCACTACGGCTTCACGCGCGAGGAATGGCGGCGCCTGACGGTCTACGACATCAACCTGCCCGAGGATGCGCCGCGGTTGCACGAGCTTTTTCGCGGCCCCGCGGTCGATGGCCGGGTCGGTATCTGGCGGCACCGCAAGAAAGACGGCACGATCATCGACGTGGAAATCCGCGGACACTGGATCGTGCTGGATGGGCGTCGAGTCCGCTTCGTGCTGGCCCTCGACGTCACCGAACGCGAGCGCGCCGAGTCGGCGCTGCGGGCCAGTGAAGCGAAGTACCGTTCGCTGATCGAGAACCTGGAACTGCAAATCTTTCTGAAGGACCGCCAGGGTTGCTACGCCGCCGCCAACCAGCGCTTCTGCCAGGCGCTGCAACGCAGCGAGGCCGACATCCTCGGCCGCACCGACGCCGACTTGTTTCCCCCGGCCCAGGCGGAGAAGTTCCGCGCGGAGGAACGCGGCGTGCTGGAGGCCGGCCAGCGCAGCGAGGCAGAGATTCAGCTGCTGGTCGAGGGCCAGCAGCGGACCTTCCGCATGGTGCGGTCGCCGGTGCGCGACGAGCGCGGCGCGGTCAGCGGCCTGCTCGGAATTTGCTGGGACGTGAGCGAGCAGCGCGTGCTGGAAGCCCAGCTGCGGCAGGCGCAGAAGATGGAAGCCATCGGCATGCTGGCGGGCGGCGTGGCCCACGACTTCAACAACCTGCTGGCGGTGATCGTCGGCAACATCGCCCTGGCC
>JAGVLI010000426.1 GCA_020054355.1 Planctomycetales bacterium
CATCCAGGCCAGTCGTTTCAACCAGCGACGAGCAGGTTTCACGGCGCTGCCTCCAGGCTCCGCTCGTATGCGTCCGGGTCCCAGGATTGCCAGCGGTCGCTGGTATCGCCGCAAATCCAGGTATAGCTCAGCCCCAGGAAACCATTGAAGGTATCGAGGACGCCTTCCTTGCGCCGCCACCAGTTGGTTTCGTCGTACCAGGGATGGGCGACCGGCCACAACCGCACGCGCGCCGCGTCGGCCGGCGGCAACAGCCGATCGAGCATCAGGCGCTTGTGCCGGCTGCGGAAACGGTCGCAAACGAGTGTGATTTGCACGTCAGGATTCTCCGCCAACCACTGACCCAGGCAGCGCACCTCGACCCAGTCGTTGTTCGGCCGACCCGACGCCGTGAAGACCACCACCCGATCGCCCTGGATGCCTCGACGGTCCAGATCGCGCTGCGCCACCTCAGCTCCCGATGGCAGGTGTGCCAGTGCTTCCAGTCGCGTGGGGTCCAGGCGGATCAGCAAGACGCGCGTGTCCGGGTGTTCCCGGCAAAGCTGGGCGACTTGCTCGTAGTGGCCATGTCCGTCCAGGGCCACGACCCAGGCCGTCGGACTGCCCGGTTCATCCACGATGAGCAGGCGGGCCAGCCCGGTAAGCAGCGGGGCGCGCAGCAAATACAGAATGCCGGCAAGGAACAACAGCAGCGCGAAACGGCGCAGCCACTTTCGCCCTGGAGCGTGGGGCCGCGCTGAGCCAGGCTCGGCCGCCGCACTGCTGGGCGCTGCCGGAACTGGTCCTGAAGTGGAAATAGGTTCGTTCGTCACGATTCCCCGCTTGAAGTTTGGAATAATCCCTCAACCCGGCAACCTCAACCGCCGATAATGAGCAGGAATCCACGATTCCCCGAAGACGGCGCGCCGCTCGTCGTGCGCCGATTTCCGGGATGTGCAAATCCGAGCGAAAATTCTCACACGTCTGGCAAGGACGCCCCATGCGCTGGAGTCAAGTTACGTTCGTCCTGGGACTGTGCGCGCTGGGGATCGGCTGCGAAACGCCGATCGGGTCCGGCTTCGAGATTGCACGCTATTCCAGCCGCAACTTGCTCCAGGCCCCGGTCACCGCCGGCGGAGATCGGCTCGAGCGCCACTGGCAGCGCCAGCAAGCCGAGGCCGCCTGGAAGGACTTTCAGCAGCACCATGCCGAGCTATTGTATTCCGTTCACTACGAGCGCGGCTTCCAGGACGGCTTCGCGGATTATCTCTACGCGGGCGGCACGGGCCAGCCGCCGCCGGTACCGCCGTGGACCTTGCGGACCGCGAGCTACGAGACGCCAGCCGGCCATCGCGCCGTGGAAGATTGGTTCGCGGGCTTCCGGCATGGTGCGAACGCCGCCCGCGAAAGCGGTCTGCGCGAACTGGTGATCGTCCCGGGCAGCGTGCCGCCCACGATCCGCAGCAGCGCTGCAGGTGCATACAGGCAGTCCGTTCTGAAAAGCTCCGAACCGGAGGTTCTGCCGCCGCCGCGCGAGTTGCCGGCCGGCGACCAGCCCGCGCCAGCACGGCAGCCTTGATGGCAGGTTGTCGCGGCGCCAGTTTCATTTGCCAAAGCAGGGTCATGACTATTCGGGTGCCCAGCTTGAAACGCCTGCTGCCTCGCTTCCGGTCAATCGCTGGCTGGCGGGGAGTGCTGTTGCTGCTGGCCTTGCTGGTCAACGGCTGCGCGGCCGTGACCAACCCCGTGGCCAACGGGGTGCCCGTGCGCCGGCTGCCACCGGAATTGCTGGGGGAATCGCGTGAAGTCGGCGAGTCCTTGCCGCTGAACTTGCTGCGGCAAAGCCCGCCCGAAGTCTACAAGCTAGAACCGGGGGATGTGCTGGGCGTCTACATCGAAGGCGTGCTGGGCGACCGCAGCCAGCTGCCGCCGGTGCGTCTGGTGGAATCGAGCGGACTGCCGCCGGCGATGGGCTACCCAGTGCCCGTGCGCGAGAACGGCACGGTTTCCCTGCCGTTCGTCGAGCCGGTCCGCGTGCAGGGCCTCAGCATTTTCGAGGCGGAGAGCCTGGTGCGCCGGGCTTACACGGTAGACAAGGAGATCATCAAGCCCGGCCGCGAGCGGATCATCGTCACGCTGTTGCAGCCGCGCACTTCCAGCGTGCTGGTGGTCCGTCAGGACGGCGCCTCCGGCGCGGGCAGCACCGTGCCCGTGACGTTCGGCGGCTTCGTGGGCACTTCCGAGGTGATTGGGGGACGCAAGCGGGGCACCGGCGTCAACCTGGACCTGCCCGCTTACGAGAATGACGTGCTCAATGCGTTGACGCGCAGCGGCGGCTTGCCCGGACTGGACGCGAAAAACGAAGTGCTGATCTACCGCAACACGGGCAGCAACTCAACCGCGCCGCGCCGCATGCCGGCGAGCCTGGAGAGCGGCGAAGCGCCCGGCGCGGACGATGGAGTCAACATCACCCGGATTCCGCTGCGGCTGCCGGCGGGCGAGGAAGTGCCGTTCCGGCCCGAGGACATCATCCTGAACAGCGGCGACATCGTCTTCGTGCCGTCGCGCAAGACCGAGGTGTTCTACACCGGCGGCCTGCTGACCTCGGGCCAGTATCCCTTGCCGCGCGACTACGACCTCGACGTGGTCTCCGCCATCGCCCTGGTGAGGGGCACGCTCATCAACGGCGGGCAGAACTCCAACAACTTCACCGGCCAGACGCAAAGCGTCGGCGTCGGTTTCCCGAATCCGAGCCAGGTGTCGGTCGTCCGTCGGACGCCTGGGGGCGGCCAGGTGGTGATCCACGTCAATCTCAACCGGGCCTTGCAAGACCCGCGCGAACGCATCCTGGTGCAGCCGAACGACCTCATCATCCTGCAAAACACGATGGGCGAGGCGCTGACGCAGTACTTCAGCACCAGTCTGTTCCGCCTCGACTTCCTGGCCACGATCCTGCGCCGCCAGGACGCGATCGCCACCACGTCGATCACCGCGCCCTGAGCCGGTCTGCTACCAGAACCGCGAGAACCACAACCGGCGGACGGGCTGCGGTTCGGGGACGCGCAGGGGCA
>JAGVLI010000862.1 GCA_020054355.1 Planctomycetales bacterium
GCAGGTGCTGATCGTCGAAGACAATGCCCTGGTCCGCTTCATGAACCTCAAGACGCTGAACAGCGTCGGCTTGAACTGCGTGGAAGCGAATACGGGGGAAGAAGCGCTGCAACGGATGGCGACGAAGCCGGTGGACCTGGTGCTGCTCGACATCGAGCTGCCCGACATTTCCGGCAACGAGGTGCTGCGCCGCTTGCGGGAACAGCCGCCGCTGCCGAATCTCAAGATCATCCTGCTTTCCGGCCACGCCACCGCCGACCAGATGGCGGAAATCCTGCTGGCGGGCGCCGATGACTACCTGACCAAGCCGGTCAGCCCGACGCAGCTGCAAGCCCGCGTCAAATCCGCGCTGCGCCTCAAGGAAGCCCAGGACCGCTCCGATCTGATGACGCGCGAGGTGCTGGCCGCCAACGCGGAACTGGAACGCAACCTCTGCCATCGCGATACCGACTTGTACCACGCCCGCAACGCCCTGGTGCTGGCCCTGGCCAAGCTGGTGGAGCAGCGCGCCACGGAAACCCACCGCCACCTGCTCCGCCTGCAGCGCTACTGTCGTTCGCTGGCCGAGGCCGCGGCCAAGTTGACTCCGCTCGGCGCCCAGCTGGATAGCGATTATCTGTCGATGCTGGAAGTGTGCGTGCCGCTGCACGACATCGGCAAGGTCGGCCTGCCCGACCACATCTTGCAGAAAGCCGGCAAACTCGATGCGGAAGAGCGGATCATCATGCAGACACACACCACGCTCGGCGCCGAGACACTCGAGGAGATTGCCCGGGGACACGGTGCGGGCCTGGCCTTCCTGCGCATGGCCATCGATGTGGTCCGGCATCATCACGAACGCCACGACGGCAGCGGCTATCCCGATCGGCTGGCCGGCGACGCCATCCCGCTCGGCGCCCGGCTGCTCACCGTGGCCGACGTTTACGACGCGCTGCGTTCCCGCCGGACCTACCGCCCTGCCCTGGCGCACGCCGCCGCCGTGCAGCTGATGACCGAAGCCTGCCAAGGGCAGTTCGATCCGCTGCTGATGCAGGTGTTTCCCCAGGTCGCGCCGCGCTGGGATGCCATCTTTCAGGAACTGAAGGATTGAGGACGGCGGGCGAACAGCATGTAGGGTCCGCTGTGCGGACCAGAGAATGTCTGCAATTCCAGGGATGCGGAGGTCCGCCCGTGGGTCACGATTCCAATCGTGACAGACCGTGGTGATCGTCACGATTGGAATCGTGACCCACGGGCACGAGCTCGCTGAATTCGGCACCAGGGGATTGAACGGGCGCACGCATGAGCAGCCTGCCGTTGACGATGGACTCCGCATCCGCTTCCCCCCCTGCCCCGGCGGCTGCCGGTCCCTGGCTTTTTTCCGCGCCGGTCGATCTGACGGTCTTTCTCGGCAGCGCCCTGCTGTCGCTCGGCGCTCTCTGGCTCGGTGCCGTGCTGGGTCTGCTGCAAGGCGAGGGCACGCCCGCCTGGACCTGGGTGCCCGCCGTGTTGCTGATCGACGTGGCCCATGTCTGGTCCACGGCCTTTCGAGTCTACTTCGATCCCGTCGAACTCCAGCGCCGGCCCCTGCTCTACGTGCTGGTTCCGGTGTTCGCCTTTATCATTGGCGTCGCGCTTTATTCCGAAGGCGAGTTGCTTTTCTGGCGGACCATCGCTTACCTGGCCGTGTTTCACTTCGTCCGCCAGCAGTACGGCTGGGTGGCGCTTTACCGCGCCCGCGCCGGCGAGCGCGACCGGCTGGGCCGCTGGATCGACACGCTGACCATCTATCTCGCGACCATCTATCCGCTGATCTACTGGCACGCGCACTTGCCGCGCGGCTTCTGGTGGATGAAGCCCAACGACTGGCAAGTGCCCGCGTCGCTGGCCGATGCCCTGACCTGGCTCGACCGCGTCGTCGAACCGTTCTACTGGACGATGCTGGTCGTCTATGGGCTGCGCGCCGGCTATCTCTGGCTGATCGTCCGCCGGCCCAATCCGGGCAAGGATGTGGTCGTCGCCACGACGGCGCTGTGCTGGTATATCGGCATCGTCTGGTTCAATTCGGATTACGCTTTCACGGTCACCAACGTGGTCATTCACGGCGTCCCGTACTTCGCCCTCGTATACTGGTACTGGCAACAGCGTCAGGCGGCGCGCGGCACGCCGCTGTCGCCGGCGCGCGGCCTGCTGATCTTCTTCGCCACCGTCTGGCTGCTAGCTTACGTCGAGGAAATGCTCTGGGACCGCGGCCTCTGGCACGATCACGGCGACCTGTTCGGCGAAGGCTGGGACATCGGCGGCTGGAAAATGTTGCTCGCGCCGCTGCTGGCCGTGCCGCAGCTGACTCACTATGTTCTCGATGGCTTCATCTGGCGGCGCCGGAGCAACCCCGAATTCTCGCTGATTCCGAAACAGACTCCGGTTTAGCCGCGACTCGAAGAGGAGCGCTTGCCACTCATGTCTTCATCTCCCTTGGTTCTCGTCACAGGTTCGGCCGGGCGGATCGGCCGGGCGGTCGTCGCCGAACTGACGGCGCGAGGCATACCCGTACGCGGTTTCGACCGGGTGCCGTCGCCCGGCCTGAAGGATGCGCTCGTCGGTTCGATCGCCGACCCGGCGGACGTGCAAAAGGCGATGCAGGGCGTCCACACGTTGATTCACCTGGCCGCGACGCCGGACGACGACGACTTCATGACGCAGTTGCTGCCCAACAATATCGTCGGCGTCTACCTCGTGCTGGAAGCCGCCCGCGCTGCCGGCGTCCGCCGGGCGATCCTGGCGAGCAGCGGGCAGGTGGTCTGGAACCAGCGC
>JAGVLI010000086.1 GCA_020054355.1 Planctomycetales bacterium
AGCCAGCGGCGCAGCCCCGCGCCGCCGAGCAGCGCGGCCGCTGCCTGGACGAAGCCCTCCGCAGCGCTTTGAACCGCAGATGAAAATGTCATGTCGGCAACGAATCCAGGGCAGCCAATGCTTGCGTAGCCCGTGCGCTTGCTGATAAGATACCAAAAACTCGAACCAAGGTTGGCTGATGGGTGTCGTCTTAGATAGGAGGCCGTTCGGTTTCGGAAACACTCTTCCTGACTGGCCCGCCCTGCGGGCGAAAGCTGCGCTAGCTTCGCCACGGCATGCCGTGCCGGTGCTCACGAGGGAGAAAGAGAAGCCCTTATGACTTCGCGATCGCATTCACCTGCCCTGGAATCCAGCGTGCTGGTCCTGAACAAGCTGTTCATGGCCGTGCATATCGTCTCCGTCCGGCGGGCCTTCTGCCTGCTGTGCAAGGAACTGGCCGAGGTCGTCAGCCTCGAGGACGGCCAGTACAATACCTATAACTTTTCCACCTGGCGCGAGGTCAGCGAGTACCGCGCCAAGAATTTCCGGCAGGAAGACGACGACTGGGTGCGCACCGCCAACAGCGAGATCCAGGTGCCGCGCGTCATCCGCCTGCTGGATTACGAGAAGATGCCCAAGCAGACGGTGAAGTTCAACCGGCGGAACATCTTCGCGCGCGACAACAACCAGTGCCAGTTCTGCGGCCGGCGTTTCTCGACCTCGGAGCTGAGCCTGGACCACGTGATCCCGCGCAGCCAGGGCGGCCAGACGACCTGGGAGAACATCGTCTGCGCCTGCCTGAACTGCAACGTCCGCAAGGGCGGCCGGACGCCGAAGCAGGCGCACATGACGCTGATCCGCAAGCCGGAAAAGCCGAAGCGCAGCCCGCTGCTGAACCTGAAGCTGACCCACAGCAAGTACCAGTCGTGGAAGACCTTCCTCGAAAATGCGTACTGGAACGTGGAACTGAAGTAATGAAAAAAGCCCACGGGTCGCGGCCCGTGGGCTTTGCTGCCTGCCCAGAGGCGGCCAGCGTCCACGAGGAGTTGCGGCCATGCACCCCGTTCCCGATTTTTTTCAAGACACGGACGAACCGGCTCTGCTCGCGCAAGTCGCTTGGATGGATGAGGAACTCCAGCTGCCGACCGAGTTCTTCGTTCGCCTTCTCCGCATCGACAGCGGGGATTGGGAGCGTTGGCGGAAAGGCGAGGCACCGCTGGCCGAGCCTGCGCGACATTCCCTGCGATCCTTCTGGCGGCTGGTCCTCCGTTTGCTGTCATTTCAAAACTTTGACCTCGATCGAGTGCGCACACTGCTTCACGTGGCTCCGGCAGGCCAGGAATCCATCCGCCGGCGTCTCGAAGGCCCCAGCCGCGATGCGATCGAGGAAATCACCAGATGGGTGACTTCGTTTCGTTTCGGCGATCGCTATGCTCCCGCACCACCGACTGAGGCTGGGCTATGCCCTCCGAGATTGCAATGTCTGTAACCGCGCTCCTGAAACTTGTGCCACCGCCAGCAAGCCCAACAGGTGTCGGCCGCTTGCCTTCCTGGATCGATGATGAAGCCAAACTTGGAACAGGGTTGCCGAGTGACTACAAGGAGTTTGTCACTCACTATGGGACGGGGCTGTTTGCCGACTTTTTCATCGTTTACAACCTGCTTGCACGAGATACGGTTTTTGGGCTGATCCCCAATGCCACCAAAGAACTCGCCATGATTCGGCTGCGCAATTACAAGACTATCTTTGGTGACGACTTTCCCTATGGCATTTTCCCCGACAAGCCAGGACTTTTGCCCTGGGGAAAGGACGAGAATGGCGGCACCTATTGCTGGTTGACCGCTGGAAAGTCAGATTCATGGCCAGTAGTGCATATCGCAGGTCGGCCGGGAAAAGGCGACTGGCAGCAGTTTCGGCTGACGATGTCTGGCTATCTCCTCAAAGTGCTCAAGAAGCAACTAAAAAGCAAACTCAATGCCGATGATGAATATCCATTTCCAGAGCAACTCGTCTTCAAGCCACTCGGAATCAATGAACAGGCTCCGAAACGCAAAGGGTAGTGGAATGCTCCACTGGTCGCTGGCGCCAAACCGCAGCTGCGCCGCGTTCCGCCGCGGAGCGGCGGGCTACTTTGGCTGATAACTCACCAGCACCGCCGGCCGTAGCTTCACTTCAGCCGCCTCCCGCGTGTGGGCGAACAGATAGTCCTTCGAGTCGCCGTGCAGCATGAAGCCGTGATTGGCCTGCTTGCCGTTGGTCCAGTACTTCACCGCTTCGGTGAAATCCCAGACGTTGACCTGCCCGCCGCCGGGACCGTGCGCCAGATAGACCGGCAGGAAATCGGGATCGTCTCCATAGTACCGGCCGCCGATTTCCTTCCAGAACTTGCCGCGTGCGAATTCGTAAGCGTTCACCTCGTACTCTTCCCAGGGCCGATTGCACGGTTCGACCGCCCACATGGTCGGCTGCTCTTCCGGGCTGCGATCCTTCGCAATCGGCCGGGCACGGATAACGACCAACTGTGCGGCGAGAATCTCGCTGCCGGGCGGGATGCTCGACAGGTCCACGCGCATCAGCGGGCTGCGGTGGCGCATGAAGACTTCCTGAGCGGCGTGCTTGCCCTGGTTCGTGGCGCGTTCCACGGTCATGCTGTCGGGGCCGTGGCTCGACCAGTAAGCATCCTTCCAGCCGGCGTAGGCTTTGTCGGGATGGGCTGGATCGAAACCCTTTTCGCCGTCGCGCAGCACCGCCAGCACGGCGCGCGGGTGTTTCATCTTCAATTGCGCGTGCCGCTCCTGGAACGCGGTTTCGACCTGTTCCAGCGTGCGTGGCTGCGGTTTGCTCCAGCGCTCCGCCAGCTTCTTGCCGAGTTCCTGCACATCGCCGACGACGAGATCGGTGCCGACTACCCTGAATTGCGTCTTCACGGCCGGCGGCGGCGTTACCTTCGCCGTGCCCAGGCGGATGTTGTCCACAAAGAAAGTTTCGCCATCGCTGGGTGAGTACAGTGAAATCTCGAAGCGCACGACCTTACCCAGTTCCTTGCCGTTTTCGAGCTTCTTGCGGATAGCGCCATAGGAATTGGGGCGCAGGCTGGCCGAGATCCGATTGTGACCGGGCTGGACAAACTCGGTCTTGGTCCAGCGGCTGATCGCGCCGTCCCAGTCGCCGCCGCGCTTGCTGCCCTCTTGCAGCACGGTGAAGCCAACGACGCCTGGGCGCGTCGCCCAGACATCGGCTTGAAATGTCTGATAAGCGTCCCAGTCATCGGGAACTTGCGTGGTCGTCAGCGTGGGCCAACGGCCCCCGGCAAAGGCGATCTTCAAGCCTTGCTTGCCTGAAGTGGCGTGGTCGGTCGAAAGCTCGAACCGCGCCGCCGGCTCCTTTTGCTTCGCATCCGGCAATTCCAGGTTCGACCAAGCGTTGAGGTCGTCGGGCTTCTCGAAGTCGAAAAGTGTCAGCACACCGTCAGCGGGCTTCGGTTCCGCCGCCGGGAGCAGCGCCAGGAGGCCCAGGATCGCCAGGGTGCTGATGAAGCCGCGCATGAGAGGTCTCCGTGAATTAATGTGCGAAACCGCAAGCAGCGATGGTCAGCTGAGTTCCTTGATTGGCTCGCGGTCGTCGAGCAGACATACCGGCCGGCCGCTGTGATCGGGGAACGCCATGCCGGGGTCGATGCCCAGGAACTGATAGATAGTCGCCAGTACGTTTTGCGGGCCGTAGGGCGCGGTCGTCGGCCGACCGCCGCGGTCATCCGTGGCGCCGATCACCTGGCCCATCGGCAGGCCGCCGCCGGAGAAGAGGACCGTGTTGGCTTCCGGCCAGTGGTCGCGGCCGGCTTCCGAGGAGACCTTCGGCGACCGGCCGAACTCACCCCACATCACCACCAGCACGTCTCGATCGAGGCCCCGGTCGTGCAAGTCGGTAATCAGCGTGGACAGGCCGTGATCGACGCGGGGCAGCATCTCGCGCAGCTTCTTGAAGTTGTCCGTATGCGTGTCCCAGCCGCCGCCGTCCGCGTCGAGGGTCACCACCGGCACGCCCGCCTCGACCAGCCGCCGGGCCATCAGGTAATTCGTCGCCTTGCCGTACTTCTGGCGAAGCGGCTCCGGTTCCTTCGTCAGGTCGAAGGCATTGCGGGCCTGCCCGGAAGTGACCAGGTCGAACGCCTGCGCGGTGAAAGCGTCCATGCCCTGCAGCTGGCCGCTGTCGTCCAGGTCGCGGCGCAGCGTGTCGAAAGTCTTCAGCAGCTGCTGACGGTCGCCGAGCCGGTCGAGGGTCACGTCCCTGGACAGCGACAGGTTTTGCAAGCCGGGGCCTCTGGGCACGAACGGCCGACAGGCGTTGCCCAGGTACTGCGGGTCTTCGTCCTCGCCGCCGCGCAGACTGACGTAGGCCGGCACTTCTCGCCCGCCGCCGCGCACCTTGCTGACCGCCGAGCCGAAGGCCGGCCGCAGGGTGCCGGTACGGCTGAGATGGTTGAAGAGATAGCCGGTCATGATTTCCGAGGGCAGATAGTGGTCCTGCCCCATCATGCGCAGTTTCTTGAGGATCGTGAACTTGTCGGCGATGGCTGCCTGCTTCGGCAGCAACTCGCTAACCTGGAGTTCCGGCACCTTGGTCTGGATCGCCTTGAACTCGCCGCGAATATCGGCGGCGGCGTCCGGCTTGGGATCGTAGCTGTCGATGTGACTTGGACCGCCGAACTGGCAGACCATGATGACGGCCTTGCGGGAAGCCGGCTCTTTCGCCGCCGCCCGGCCGCGCAGCAGG
>JAGVLI010000897.1 GCA_020054355.1 Planctomycetales bacterium
GTCGTCGGCACCCAGGCAGTCAGCGTGCTGGCCTGCCTGCTCGTCCCCGCGCTCGCCGCCGACGCGCCCGACGCCCTGTTGTTCGTGGCGCTGGCGTTCTGGCTGGTGGGCAGCATGCTGTACATCTGGCTGATCGCGCTGATCTTCCACCGCATCCTGTTCCTGCCCCTGTCGCCGGGCGACCTGACGCCGCCGTACTGGATCAACATGGGGGCGATGGCCATCTCGACGCTGGCCGGCGTGGGCCTGGTTGGCGAGGCCGGCCGGATGCCGCTGCTGACCGAGTTGCTCCCGTTCCTGAAGGGGATGACGCTGCTGTTCTGGGCGACGGCGACGTGGTGGATTCCGATCCTGGTCGCGCTGGGTGTGTGGCGGCACCTGGTTAAAGGGGTCCGGCTGACTTACGAGCACGGCTACTGGGCGGCCGTCTTCCCCCTGGGCATGTACACCGCCTGTACTCAAAACCTGATTCGGGTGTTCCAGCTGCCGTTGCTCGAACCGATCTCGGCGGTTTTTGTCTGGATCGCCCTGGGGGCATGGGGAGTGACGTTCGCCGGCCTGGCCCAGCAACTTGTGAGGTCGAAGGTCGAACGAACGATGCAAGCCGATCGAGTCGTTGAACAGGAGCAGGAAGGGGAGCCGCAACCGGGTGAAGTGGCCGGTCGATGACAGTGCTTCCGGGCATTGACCGCGTTCAGAGACTCGCCACAGACCCGTGTACCGATGGAGTCCTCGGAGGCCCCAGCGATGAATCGCCTACGGAGGAATGCAGCTGCGAGCGGACGTTTGTGGCAGGACAACGCTGGGCAGGCCAGCCACTGAATGGCTTTCATCGAAAGTGCGGGTGAACCGTTTTGAAGCGCCCGGTGACAGTCGTTGCCGCAGGGCACTCACCGTCGCCGTTGCCCCCTCCGGCACGGTGGCCACCGCCTCGCGGAACAACACCACGATGGCCTAGGCCACGGTATGCACCAGCAACCGAAACGCATTGGCGCAGCAGCCGCACGCCGAGAGCCGGTCGGCCTGCAAGCCGTGCTTCATCTCACCGATCGGCTGCTCCGGCACCTTGCCCCGTTGCACGCAGAAGTCCCGGTACACGACCGCAGGCGAGGCGTCTCGGTTGGTCACCACGAAGCGCCGCTGACTGCCCTGCGGCATGACCTCGATCTTGGCCACGATGCGTCGCGGGTGCGGCCAACCGTCTGCCTGATAGTTCGTGATCGACTCGAAACGATGCACGTGCGGCTCGCGGTGCTGATACCAGTGGTGATACCACTCCAGGTCCGCCAACGCTTGCGCGGTGGCTTGCGGCAACACCGCATTGGTGGCGTAACCCAAGGCATACGACCAGCCGTGCGCTTCGCAGTAGTCATACAGCCCCGGCACGGCCAGACCGTTGTCGGAGCGCACTTGGATGGGCACGCCGGGCCAGGTTACGCGCAGCCGGGTGACCAGGCGGTCGAGAATCTCGACCGCTTTCAGGCTCGCGTGGACCCTACCCGGCCGCAACCAGGCGGCCAACGGAAACCCCGTGGCGCCGTCGTAAACGAACAACGGCTGGTATTGATGCTGGCGGCAGCAGCCGTGGTAGGCACTAAGAGCTTCGTGGCCATGCACCGGATCAGCACTGGCATCGACATCCAGGATGATCTCCGCCGGTGGTGTCCGCCGGGTGCGGATAAACAAGTCCACCAGGAGATCGTTGAGGATTTTCACCCGGCCGGTTTGCGCGGCGCGCACTTCCAACAGGACGGGGCGCTCCTCCCAGGGCAGTTCGGCCTGCCGGCGGGTGTAGGCGTACTGAAAGCGCGCCAGGGGGGAAGGGCTGGCCAGGGGTGATCGGCGTCGGGCGAAACGTCTGCCAGGATTTGGAACAGCGGATCGACGCGCAAGTCGTGGGCGTCCTGAAAACCGGGGTAGCCGGCCAGAATTTGGTGAACCGCTTGCGTGAGGATGGCCTCGGTCGAGTGTTCGACAAACTGGGGCGTGCGTGGATCGGGCAGGCATTCGGCCAACTCGGCGATGATGCGCAAGGGCTTCTCCAGGGCGCGGACGGCGAGCAGGCCAGCGTCGGAGATGAGGCGACCGCCGTCGAAGGCGAGTTGCAACTGTAGAGTGCCCACGTTCCACAGGGTAAAGTGAGTCGCGGCATCGGCGACCAGGAGCTTGACCCTCCGTAGGGGTCTAAACTGTTGGTAAAGCACAGCTTAGATACTGCGCGACGCTCACTTCTCCAAGACTCGGTGCGCGATTCGGGCTAGCGGTAAGTATGAGCCGCTCCGGGACGATCATCAGGGCGGACTGGAAGTTGCGGCAGGGGTCCGTAAGATGAACGCTGATCCACAGCCGCAAACCTGACAGGGAATCGTTGTTTAAATGGCTTGTTTCTGCGTAAAATATGTACAGGTGAGCGGTCGGAAGGCAATGAGTCCTGTCCTCATAAGCGCCTGCCGAATTTAGAGTTTGAGAAAATCCGAAGGCGTAGCTCAGTCGGTAGAGCAACGGACTTTTAATCCGTAGGTCGAGGGTTCGAGCCCCTCCGCCTTCACTCGGAAGTGATCATTGTGCTGGGAGTTGCGGACCGGCAGCGAAGAGGTGTTTGAGCGAGAATCGCCGCTGTTCACAAGTATTGACGAGGGTGGATGTTGGCCCGAGCCAATTGCGCAGGAGGGGCGTCGCCGCCCGTCTTGGCACACCACCCCCGTACTCAGTGGTATCCGGCGATTTCTCTCAGGTTTGTGACTTCGCGTGCCGTTGAACGAGGTTGACCGAGCCCAATTCCTCGAACCATTGATTGTTCATGGCGTGAATCACCGAAGGCTGCCCGCCAGGCGCCACCAGCCCTTGCCGGACATTGCGGCCTGCGGAGGACTTGCTCCTCCCAGAAGCACAACATGCCTGGCACCCAAAGAAACACGGCCCCCGTCTGACGACGGGGGCCGTGTTTTGCGCCTCTTCGGTTGCCATCTCTCCTGGGCGACAGGCGAAGGGAGTGTTTCGGCCCCACTGACTCTAGTATAGCTCACGCGGCAAGTGGCAGCCGAAAATCGCGTCCGCGCTTACTTCTCGCCGGCCGCCTTCTTCAGCTTACCCACTTCCACGAAGAAGCGGACCACGTCGGCTTGCATGCTGAAGCGGGCCTTGAGCGACTTGCCGCCCTGCAGGGTGATGCGCAC
>JAGVLI010000849.1 GCA_020054355.1 Planctomycetales bacterium
CGCGC
This sequence comes from Planctomycetales bacterium, assembly GCA_020054355.1. Lineage (GTDB taxonomy): Bacteria > Planctomycetota > Planctomycetia > Gemmatales > Gemmataceae > JAGVLI01. Next base: position 6 of record JAGVLI010000849.1, read on the forward strand.
AGGCCCTTGCCGCCGCGCCGCTGCTTGCGATAGCGCATCGCCGAGCGGTCCTTCGGAGCTTCCTCGTCGTCGCCACTGGCTTCCGGGGCCGGCTCCGGGACGGCTTCTTCCACGACTTCTTCACCATCGCCTTCCGCCGGCTCCTCGCCCGCCGTGTTGGGGCCGAAGGGCGTTCGCTTGCCGTAGCCATTCTCGCAGACGGTGAGCAGGTAGCCTTCCGGGTCGGCCACGACCATGCCCACGACCTCGTCGCCCTCCATCAGGTTGATGCCCTTGACGCCGCGTGTGTTGCGGCCCATGCAGCGGACGCCGTCCTCGCCGAAGCGGATGGCCATGCCCTGGCGGGTGCTCAGGATCACCTCGTCGCCGGGCCGGGTCATGGCCACTTCGATGAGGGTGTCGCCCTCGTCCAGGTTGATGCCGATGATGCCGCCGCTCTTGGGCCGGCTATAGTCTTCCAGGGCGGTCTTCTTCACCAGGCCGCGCCGGGTGGCCATCAGCAGACAGACCTCGGGTTCGCCGAAATTGCGCACCGGAATCACGCTGGAAATCTTCTCCTCCGGCTTCAGCGACAGCACGTTGGCGATGGCCCGCCCGGCACTGGTCCGGCCCAACTCCGGGATGTCGTAAACCTTGAGCCAGTAGAGCTGGCCGCGCGTGGTGAAGATCAGCAGGTACGCATGCGTCGAGGCCACGAAGAAATGCTCGATGAAGTCGTTCTCGTGGGTGCTGCCGCCGGAGACGCCCTTGCCGCCCCGGTGCTGGCTGCGATAGGTATTCAACGGCAGCCGTTTGATGTAGCCGTTGTGGCTGATGGTGATGGCCATCTGCTCGTCGGCGATCAGGTCGAGGATGTTCTGCTTGCCGCCGGTGTCGATGATCGACGTGCGGCGTTCGTCTCCGTACTTATCCTTCAGTTCCTGCAAGTCCTTCTTGACCACGTCCAGGATATTGCGCTCGGTGGACAGCAGTTCCTCGTAGCTGCGGATATGCGTGCGGAGGTCGTTGTACTCCTTGAAGATTTCATCGCGTTCCAGCGCGGCCAGCTGGCCCAGCTGCATGCGGACCACGGCCTCGGCCTGCGCCTCGCTCATGCGGTAGTTGTCCTGCACGCCGATTTCGCGTGTCAGGGCGGCGAAGTGCTCCGCGCCCAGGGCACGCTCCAGCACGGTGGCGGCCACCGCCATGTCTTGCAAGCGCTGCTTGGCCTCGGCCCGGCTCGGCGCCGACCGGCAAATGCGGATGACCTCGTCGAGCGAGGAGATGGCGATCAGCTGGCCTTCCAGCACGTGGGCACGGCGCTTGGCTTCCCGCAGCAGAAACTCGGTGCGCCGGCGGATGACGCGCACCCGATGCCGGAGGAACTCTTCCAGCATCTGCTTGATGGTCAGGGTGCGCGGCCGGCCGTCCACCAGGGCCAGCAGGATGATGCTGACGGTCTTTTGCAGCGGCGAAAACTGATACAGCTGGTTCAGCACCAGCTGCGGGTCGGCGTCGCGCTTGACGTCGATGACCAGGCGGACCGGCTCGCCGCCGCGGGCGCTGGATTCGTCCCGCATGGCGCTGATGCCCTTGATGCGCTCGTCCTTGACCAACTCGCCGATCTTCTCGGCCAGGGCGATGCGCGTCTGCTGGAAGGGCACCTCGCGGATGATGATCTGCGACCGGCTGCCCTCCTCGCGGATGTCGGCGCGGGCGCGGAGGGTGATGCGTCCCCGGCCGGTGGAGTAGCCGTCGATGATGCCCTGCCGGCCGCAGATGATGCCGCCGGTGGGGAAGTCCGGGCCGGGAATGAGCTGGATCAGCTGGTCGAGGCCGATGTCGGGGTTCTCGATCAGCGCCACCAGGGCGTCGCAGACTTCGCCGAGGTTGTGCGGGGGAATTTCGGTGGCCATGCCGACCGCGATGCCGTCGGAGCCGTTGACCAGCAGGTTCGGGAACTTGCTGGGCAGCACCAGCGGCTCGCGGTACTTGCCGTCGTAGTTGTCGATGAAATCGACGGTGTCGCGGTCCAGGTCGGCCAGCAACTCGGCGGCGACGTGCGACAGCCGGGCTTCGGTATACCTCATTTGAGCTGGCGGCAGGCCGGCAACTGAGCTGAAGTTGCCCTGGCCGTGAATCAGCCGATGGCGCATCACCCAGTCTTGGGCCAGGCGGACCAGCGTCGGGTAGATCGACATGTCGCCGTGCGGGTGGTAGCGCTTCATCGTCTCGCCGACGATGCCGGCACACTTGCTGGTCGCGGAAGTCGGGTTCAGTCCGAGGTCGTGCATGGCCACCAGGATGCGCCGCTGCGACGGTTTCAGGCCGTCGCGCACGTCCGGCAGCGCCCGAGCGACGATAACGCTCATGGCATAGGTCAGGTAGCTCTCCTTGAGTTCATCCTCGATGTTCAGGGAGCCGAAGCGCTGGCTATCGTCGCCGTTGCCTGCCGGGGGCGTGTCCGTCGGTCCAGCGGGTGGGGGAAGTTCGTCCGCCAAGGTGGTGATCCTCGTTGCTGTTACTCGGTCAAATGGCCGGTTGCCGACGTAGGTCAGGCTTTCCAGCCTGTAGGTCAGGCTTTCCAGCCTGACACTGACGTCAGCGTCAAGCTGGAAAGCCTGACCTACAGGGCTACCCTGGCCGGCAGCGTCCGGCCCTGGAAAATCGCAGTGAATAGGTACTCGTTATTGTAGCAAAATCGCGGGTTTTCTCCACGCCGGTTGCGGTGAAAGTCGGGAACCATTTTGCTTTTTTTTCATACTAATGCCCAGTAGGATGAGGGCATCCCGGCAGGCCGAATACCTGCCCTGCGGCGCGGTGGCCCTGGTGGATTTCTGTACTTACCTTCATGTAGTTGTTGCACGAGGAGGAATTGACCCATGTGCCGTCTGGTTGCACTGACTGTCCTGGGGTTGGGCCTGGCTACGGCCTACGCTCAAGACGCCAAGGACACGGAAAAGGCCGCCGCCACTCGGAAAGCGCTGATGTCCAAGATCAGCGTCGAGTACAAGGACACGCTGCTGCAAGACGTACTCAAGGACTTGTCGGAACGGGTCAAGGCAGCGGCCAAGCAAGACGTGCAATTCAAGGTCGATCCGACCGGGGCCGCCTCCAACAACACCAAGATCACCTACGAGGCCAAGGAAAAGGTTACGAAGGAAGTGCTCGACGAGCTGTGCAAGAAGCACGACCTGACGCACTCGGTCATCAGCGGCAAGTACAAGGCATTCGGCGTCAAGTACGACGGCTTCGTTTTCATCGGCAAGTAATGGCCGGACTAAGCCCCTCGCCCCTTGCGGGAGAGGGGTTGGGGTGAGGGGTTACCCTCCCAGGGTTTACGGGTGAAATCGACCCCTCACCCCAACCCCTCTCCCGCAAGGGGCGAGGGGCGTTTTCGCAACGCCTCAATGATGGGCCGCGAGCGGAGAGCCGTTCTCCGCTCGCGGCCCAGCGCGTCCACGGAACTGGAGGCGGCGCATGTTCTCCAGCGGCTACCTGCGGAAGCTGTTCCAGCTGCTGACGCCCGCCGACCTGGCGGACGAGAACGGCCTGGTGGCCGTGGGCGGCGACCTTTCTCCCCGCAACTTACTGCAAGCCTACCAACGCGGCATCTTCCCCTGGTTCAGCGAGGGCGATCCGATCTTCTGGTGGTCGCCCGACCCCCGCGCCATCTTCGAGCTGGACGGCCTGCACGTCTCGCGCCGGCTGCAACGCACCATCCGGAGTGGCAAGTTCACCCTGACGGCGAATCGCGACTTCGCCGGGGTGATTCGCGGCTGCGCCAACCGGGCCGAGGGCACCTGGATCACGGCCGAGATGATCGCAGCGTATGAGCGGCTACACCAGCTAGGTCACGCTCACAGCGTCGAAGTCTGGCACGCCGGCAAACTGGCGGGCGGCATCTACGGCGTGGCCATCGGCGGTTTCTTCGCGGGCGAATCGATGTTCACCCGCGTCCGCGATGCGTCCAAGGTCGCCCTGGTCTGGCTGGTCGAGAGGTTGCGGCAACGCGGCTTCCAGCTCTTCGACACGCAGTTCGTGACCGAGCACACCACGGGCATGGGGGCGAAGGAGATTCCCCGCGAGGAGTATCTGCAACGGCTGAAGCGGGCGCTGGCGGTGGAGACGAGTTTTGGGTGAGCGATAATGATTTACCGTTGCAGCTACTGGGCACTGGATACGGCCGATTGGAGTGTCGAGCCGGACGGCGGGTGCGCGCTCATCACACCACCCGACGAGTCGGCCGACTTGCGGATTACTACCTGCGATTTCGAGAGCGGTCTGAGCCATGCCCAGCTGCTTGCCTGGGCGCGGCAGCGGGTTCCCGCCAACACTTCGATTCGCCAGGCGGAATGCGGGCAATTCTCGGGAGTGACCTACGAATTGGTGGATCGGAAAGCCACCTATTGGCGGGAATGGCTGCTGGCTTTGGCGGAGTTAGTGGTACTGGTGAGCTATTGCTGCGAGGAAGGCAATAGAGACAGGCATCGAACTGCGGTAGAACGCATACTCTCCACGTTGATCGAAAATCGCCCATGACGCGGGATGACGCAGAACAACGAGTTTGGACTCAGTGGTCGGACGCAGCTCAGCACAACATGGGCTGCGAGATGCAGGTTGAACCTGCGCTCACCGAGGAATACGAGTGGGGCTGGTTGGTTTTCCTGCGTGCAGTCCGCCCGGAAGAATGCCGCCTCGAGTACCCTTACCGCCGTTACGCCATTGGAGGGCGGGAGGGCTGGAGCGTTCCCGTTGGTACCAAAGGTCTCAATGAGGCACTGTTGTACCTGCGGGTTGTTACGGATGCGGACTTGCGGAACCGAACTCAAGCTGAGATCGAGGCGATGTGGAACCGCCTTACAACCCGCCGCATTTGAAAAGTTCGAGTGTGACAACCTCTATCCGTGACCCCACCGGACGAAAGGAGCCACCAATGGGTGCCTGGGGCGTGCGGACCTTCGACAACGACACGGCCAACGACTGGGCCTCCGGCCTCGACGAAGTGAGCGATCTGTCCCTCGTCGAGTCGGCCTTCGCCGCCTTGGAAGAGGTCGGTGAGGACTTTCTGGAGCAAGACGTCGGCGCCCACGCGCTGGCGGCCTGCGAAGTGCTGGCGCGCTTGCTGGGCAACCCCGGTTACCAGGACGCCTACACCGAGAAGGTCGATCAATGGGTGACGGCGCACCGGCTCAAACCCAGCAAGGCCCTGCTGGGCCGCGCGGAGGCTGCCATCGCGCGCGTCCTGGGGGAAGACTCCGAGCTGCGCGAGGAGTGGGCTGAGGTCGGCGAGGACGAATGGCGGCAAGCGGTCGAAGAACTCCGGCAGCGCTTGCGGCCGCGCCGGTAACTCCGGAAAATGGGCGGCAGCAATGAAAAGACCCCGCCTCTCTCCAAGGCGGGGTGTGCGGACGGCCTCCGTGCCGGTTTCGCTCCCGGACTTCCTGTCCAGGTGTCACTAGAAATATCGGCGGTGGCGCGGCGATGGAGTATGAAGAATCGCCAAGCAGTGAGAACTTCACATCTTGGCGACCGGACGCTGAATGGATCGGAGATAAAGCATGAACACGAACCTGCTGCGGCCCGGCGAAGGCCGTGCCTACTGGGTGGTCGGCGATCTCTACACGTTCCTAGCCACCGGCGAGGACACCGACGGCGCCTACGCCCTGATTCACGCCCTGGTGCCTCCCGGCGGCGGCCCGCCTCCGCATGTCCACCGCCGGGAAGATGAGGCGTTTTTCCTGCTGGAAGGCCAGGTGCTCTTTGAAGCCGATGACCAGAGCTTCGCCGCCACGAGCGGAGCCTGGATCACGTTGCCCAAAGGCTCGCGGCACTTCTTCAAGAACACCGGGACCACGCCCGCCAAGATGCTGATCCTGGTCAATCCGTCGGGCCTCGAAAAATTCTTCGCGGAGGTTGGCCAGCCCGCGACCGACCCGACGGCCATGCCGCCGCCGGTCACGCCCGCCGACATCGAGAAGTTGCTGGCCGTCGCGCCGAAGTACGGCCTCGAGATTCATCTGCCGCCGCACTGAGCCAGCTGCCTAATCCGTCGCCTTGCCCGCCTTTCCTGGATGGGTTATGATCGCTGCCACCTTCACACCCGCAGGAATACTCCCATGCTTCGACCGCTTGTCCTGGCCATGCTGGTGCTCGCGTTGACCGCCGTCGCTTCCCAGGCCGATCAGCTCAAGGGCAAGGTCAAGGCCATCGCCATCGCCCCCGACAAGGACACCCTCACGGTGACGATCGGCAAGGCCGATCAGCAGTTTGTCATCCCGGCCGATGCGAAAATCCTCAGCGCTGCCGGCAAGGAATTGCCGCAGCGCCTCAAAGCTCCAATTCTACAAGCCGGCGCGCAGGTCCAGCTGACGACTGAAAAGCAGGACGGCAAGGACGTGGTCCGCGAAGTCAGGCTCATCGATGCTTTCCCGCCCAGCGGTTTCCTGACCGAGGAAGAAGCCGGCCCCGATTTCTTGATTCAGGGCGAGTACGAAGGCAGCGCCAGCGGCAAGGGCAAGCTCGGCGCCCAGCTGATTGCCCAGCAAGCGGAAGGTCAGTTTCAGGTGCTGCTGTTCCGTGGCGGGTTGCCCGGCGCGGGCTGGGATGGCAAGAACCCGGACAAGGGCGCCGCCAAGACCGAAGGCGGCAAGACCACGCTGGCCGCCGGCAGCTGGCAGGGCACCATCGGCGAGGGCAAGCTGACCGGCAAGTCGCCCGAAGGTGATGACTTCGAGCTGAAACGAGTGGTGCGTAAAAGCGCGACCGAGGGAGCCAAGCCGCCGGCCGGGGCCGTGGTGCTGTTCGACGGCAGCAACGCCGACGAATGGCCCGGCGGCAAGGTGATCGACGGCAAGTACCTGCTGGCCGGCTCCAAGACGAAGCGGGCCGTGAAGGATTTCAAGCTCCACCTCGAATTCCGCCTGCCGTTCCGCGACAAGTCCCAGGGCAACAGCGGCGTTTACATGCAGGAGCGCTACGAACTGCAGATTATCAACAGCTTCGGCAAGGTCCCGCCGCCGAACAACGGCATGGCCAGCGTCTATACCGTGACGGCGCCCTCGGTGAATATGTGCTTCCCGCCGCTGTCCTGGCAGACCTACGACATCGACTTCAAGGCGGCGCGCTGGGACGCGGCCGGCAAGAAGACCGCGAATGCCGTGGTGACGCTGCTGCACAACGGCGTCAAGGTCCACGATGCCGTGGAGATCAAGGACAAGACCGGCGCGGGCAAGGCGGAAGGCCCGGCCGCACTGCCGATCTACCTGCAAAACCACGGCAGCCCGGTCTATTACCGCAACGTCTGGATCGTGCTGCCGCCCGAATCGTGAGACAGGGCCGTTGCAATGTCTTTGAGCCAAATGGCTTGGCTCAGTGACGCCTCGAGTTCCGTCAGGTCCGTTTTTCTTCACTTCGCATTGCACATTCCCGGACGGCTCGGGTGGCACGTTCGGCGCACGCGCCGGGCGTCGTGAGGCGTCTCCCACATTCGGCGCATACGCCGAGCGTGCCATCCACCTTCTGTTCAGGCAACAGGTCGTCTGCTCTTGCAATAAGCACGCGGTCGGGGTTGTTGCACAGGACATTGATTCGCGACGCTTCGGAGAAGCGTTGAATCGCTTCACGCTTCTCCGAAGCGTCGCGAATCAAAAGTGATAAGCATCTTGGTCCGGGTACTCAGGTCGAGGCGCGCCCAGCCGAAAAAGGCCCGCTGACCCGGTTGGCGGGTGGACGGCGGGTCCATCATGGCTTAGAATCGAGTGGTAATCCAACTTTCATGCCGGTACAAGGTTCGGACACCGGGCGATTCCCTCGGGAGAACGCCTTGCCGTTCCTGCTCCCGCCGCTCGGGTTCGCGGTTCGTCATTGGACGCCCAGTCGGCTGCAAGGTATCTCAAGCAGGGTAAGCCATGCCAGTCCCCGAGCAAGTCCAGAGCGCGGAACGCACCGCCACCGAGGATTTTCTCCTGGAACTGGAGCGCAGCGGCCTGCTGGACAGCCGCCAACTGCGCTCGATCCGCGACTGCCTGCGCCCCGAACACCATCAAGACCCTATCCATCTGGCCGATCACCTGGTCAAGGTCGGCACGCTGTCGCGCTTCCAGGCCGCCAAGCTCATGCAAGGCGTGACGCTCGGCCTGGTGCTGGGGCCGTTCCATGTGCTGTCGCCGATCGGCCGGGGCGGCATGGGTTCGGTCTTCCTGGCGCGCGACAGCCGCTCTCAGGGGCTGGTGGCCGTCAAGGTGCTGCCGCCCAAGCGGGCGCGGGCGCAGGAACGCTTGCTGATCCGCTTTCGCCGGGAAATGGAACTCAGCCAGCGGGTCGGCCATCCGCATCTGACGCGGACGCTGGAAGTCGGCGTCCACCTGGGGATCAACTACATTGCGATGGAGTACATCCCCGGCAAGAACATGCACAAGGTGATCCACGAGCAGGGCCCGTTCAAGGTGCCGCGCGCCGCCCGGATGTTCGTCGAGGCGGCGCTGGGGCTGGAACACGCCCACCAGATGGGCCTGATCCACCGCGACCTGAAGCCGTCGAACATCATGGTGATGCCGGACGACCATGTGAAAGTACTCGACCTGGGCCTGGCCCTGATGCAAGGGGAATGCGACGCCGAGCGAACGATGGCGGGCGGCCAGGGCTACGTGGTCGGCACGCTGGACTACCTGGCCCCGGAGCAGGCGGAAGACCCGCTCAAGGTGGATGCCCGGTCGGACATCTACTCGCTCGGCTGCACGCTGTACTACACCTTGACGGGCACGACGCCGTTTCCGGGCGGGAACGCGCTGCAAAAGATGTTACGGCATCGTTGCGATCCGCCGAAGCCGGTGAACGAGATCAATCCGTCGGTGCCGCCGGCGTTTGCCGCCCTGCTGACGCGGATGATCGCCAAGCGGCCGGAGCAGCGCTACGCCTC
>JAGVLI010000109.1 GCA_020054355.1 Planctomycetales bacterium
CGCGGTGAACGACGGAATGTCCGGGTCCGACATCCGCAGCGATGTAAACCACCGTGACCCAGCACCGGAATGTTCCTGGCGGGCGTGTCCGCTCGTAATACAGCGATGCCCGACCACGGTGCCCGTGACCGCTTGAACTTGCCCGATTCCAAAGTCCATCCTCGGTGGCTGCAAGAACCCGGCTCCCGCCTTTGTGGCGGCACCGATTTTGGGGGAATCCAGGGTATCGCGCTCCGCACGAGTCCGAGGAAAAACCTACCCAGCGGGCCACAGCGCCCGACTGATTGACTGGACCGCTCCTGGCGGTGGACGGCCACAACGCTTCTCCGAAGCGTCGCGAACCGTGTACACCTCGCGCCACTGAGCGGCCGCTTCGGACTGGAAAACGTGCAGAGGTTCGCCGGGCCGTCCATCGAGTAAATCTGGACGCGATTGAAGGGACGCCAGGGTATTCGCCGACCCACTTTTTTTTCGGCACCCAACGGTGGGAGAATACCGACCGCGACACGCGGCAGGGGCGGATAGACTTCCGCCTGACGCTGGGGGAAATCAGCGTCTCCTTCACGCTGGGGGAAAGGTGCGCGCCGGGCCGTGAAATGTGCGAAGCCGAGAGCGATGGCGTTCCGGCCCGGTCGGACTATGCCAGCTTGAATTCGACGAACTGCCGGCTGATCTTGCCGTCCTTGGCCTGGCAGAGGAAATAGCCCTTTTCCTTGGAATTGTCGTGGTTGGTCCGGCTGAAGGCGCAGCAGCGGTTGGTGGTCAGGATCGCGTCGCCGAGCTTCCGCGTCGTGCTGGCGTGGAAATGCCCGTTGAAGACCGCTTGCAGCGAATAATCCTTGAAGCGTTCCAGGACCGCGTCGGCGTTGGTCGAACGGTAGATCACCAGCGGTCCGAGTGGGAAATGCGTGAAGAGCGCCAGCGGCTTTTTCTTGTCGAGCTTGGGCACCGTTTCGTCCAGCCATTTCAGGGTGTCGGCGCGGACCGCGATGTCTTTCGCTTTCGGCCCGTCCGTGCTGTCGAAGCCCAGGAACTGCCAGCCGCGCTGCTCGAAGAAGTAGTTGGTCGCTTTCGGAAAGAGGTCGTCGAAGGCTTTGCGGTCCTTCGCGGCTTGCCAGTCGTGGTTGCCGATGACGACGTGCAACGGCAGCCCCAGCCCCTTGTAGATCGAGCGGATCGGGTCGAGCTGCTCGGCCTTGCCGTGCTCGGCGAGGTCGCCGACGAGCAGGCAGAATTCGGGTTTCTCCGCATGTCCTTTGATCTGCTTGACGACGCCTTCGTGCCAGGGCGTGCAGCGCTCGTTGAGGTAGTGCAGGTCGTTGACGACGGCGAAATGAAAGCCGTCGGCGGGGGCCTGGCCAGCGGCCCGCAAGGCCCCCGGCCATAAGCCAGCGGCCAGCAGATTGCCGGCACTCATTCGCAGCAACTGGCGTCGGGTCAGGCGGCAAGACATGGTGGGTTTCCTCGGTGGAGTCGCCGGATCGGCCGATGCAGGACTTGCAGGATTATAGACCGAACAGCGCGTGGAACGCCAGTTCACGCACTGGCTCTCCACTTTCGCGCGGCAGGCTGGAGCCGGCGTCCCGAACGGAAGCAGCGCACCGACTCGATGATCCGGGCTTGGTCGTCTTCGCCCAGCCCAGAATAGAAGGGCAGCCGGACCAGCCGCTGGGTGACGTCCTCCGTGACCGGGTAGTCGCCGACTCGGCCGCCGAAGCGCCGGCCCATGCGCGACAGGTGCAGCGGCAGGTAATGAAAGACCGCCATGATCTGCTCTTGCCGCAGATGCTCCAGCAGCGCCGGCTGATCGGCGGGGGAAGGCAACAGCAGATAAAACATGTGCCAGGGCTGTTCGCAATAGGCGGGCACGACCGGCAGGCTGACGCCGTTCTCCTCGGCCCAGTCCCGCAGCTGGCTGGCGTAGCGCTGCCAGATTTGCCTGCGCCGCTGCTGGAGGTGATCCCGGGCTTCCAGTTGCGACAGCAGCAGGGCCGCCAGCACGTCGGACGGCAAGAAGCTGGAACCGACGTCGAGCCAGGTGTACTTGTCGGCCTGGCCGCGAAAGAACTGGGCCCGATTGGTGCCCTTCTCGCGCAGCACCTCGGCGCGGGCCGCGTCGGCCGGCTCGTTGAGGATGAGGGCGCCGCCCTCGCCGCAGGAAAAGTTTTTCGTCTCGTGAAAGCTCAGCGCCGCCAGCCGGCCGAAAGTACCGAGCGGCTGGCCGCGAAATCTGCCGAGCAAGCCGTGCGCGTTGTCTTCCACCACCGCGATGCCATGCCGGGCCGCAATCTCGTTAATGGCGTCCATCTCGCAGCCGACTCCCGCATAGTGGACCGGGACGATGGCCTTGGTCCGGGCGGTGATGCGTTCCTCGAGTTGCCGTTCGTCGAGGTTGAGCGTATCGGGGCGGATATCGATGAAGACAGGGCGGGCGCCGCGCAGCACGAAGGCATTGATCGTCGAAACGAAGGTGAACGCCGGCACGATGACTTCGTCGCCCGGCTGGACCTCGAGGAGCAGCGCCGCCAGTTCGAGAGCGTGGGTGCCGGAGGTCGTCAGCAGCACGCGCGGAGCGCCCAGCAACTCTTCGAGGAGCGCGTGGCAGCGATGGGTGAAAGGGCCATCGCCGGAGAGGTGGCCGGCTGCCACGGTTTGGCGGAGATAGTCGAAAGCCGTTTCCAGCACGAGCGGACGGTTGAAAGGAATCGGTTGCATGGGGTACCTGCACGGGGCTACTGGCGCTGCTTTGGATGGCGTCAAGCGGACTGCCGCGGCGACGACCGGCAGGGCGCGGCGTCGGTGCAAACCATGAGGTGATGGGTGTAGGCCACGCGCAGCAGGTCGTGCCGCACATGGCTTTGCACGTTGCCGAACA
>JAGVLI010000364.1 GCA_020054355.1 Planctomycetales bacterium
CGACAGGCATTCCGCCGCCAAGGCGAACGACAGCAGCATGCCTTCCTTCGCGCCGGCGGCAAAGCCGATGCCGAGCAGCAGGCCGTCCAGCAGCAGGTCCACGCCCACTCCCGCCAGCAAGCCCCAGGGCCAGCCGGCGGTTTCTCCCTGAAGCTGCTCGCCCTTGCGAGTCAGCCAGCGCAGGCCCATCATCACGGCCACGCCGAGACTGAAGGCGATGGCCACTTCGATGGGCCGATGGCCGCGCCGTGCATCCGGCAACAACTCGACCGCGACCACGGCAAACACCACGCCGGCGGCGAAATGCTGCATTGCGCTGCGCAGGGTCGGCCCCGCCGGCCGGATGGCGGCGATGCTCCCGCCCAGCAGGATGGCCCCCATCGGCAGCAGGGTGTAACCGAGAGCGGTTTCAGTTGGCGGTGTCATTTCCGATCCAGCAAGCGGTCCACTGCCCAGCAGCCCCGCACATGCTCCCCCGGTCGTCGGCAGTGGTTCAGGATTTCCTCGTTGATACAGCCGGCGTCTTCCAGGGCATCGGCCAGGATGGGCAGGCGGTCGAAGGCACGCTCGTCATAAATGGCAGTGGCGAGCGAAACGACCGTGGCCGTGAGCCAGGAAGGATCGACGGTCACGGGGCGGAAGGGGTTGCCGAAGATGCAATGAAGCGTCATCGATTGGTAGGCGTTATCTTCTTCGGGATCATCCGGATCGCAAACGGTTGCGGCAATCGCAGCATCCGCGGCTTCGCGGGCGGCAAAGGCGGAAGACTGGGAAGTGGTCCAGACAGCTGCCTGAGAGGCATGGTAAGCAGCGTCATGTTGCTGGAGATGGGCTTCCCATGCGGCGGAGCTGGCAGCTCGCAGTTCGTCGTCACTCAGCCCGCCGTCCGCAAATACTTCGGCTTGTTCAATCGCTTTTTGGCTTCTGGAATCACTGAGCAATCGCCACACTCTTCGGCAGCACGCCACGGCGAACAACCGTAACTTGCGAACACTTGCCTCGTCGGGCAGCGAGTCAAGCATCGCCTGCGGTTGATCGCACTCCAGCCACTCCGCTTCCGTCATCGGGCGCTGCTCCATTGGTCAGGCATTCATCGCTTTGCGGAAATCATCGAGCGTGGCGGCATCCAGGGCGGCGTCGAACCAGCGGGACAGCTGCTCCGGGTCCTTGCTGGCCTTGATCGCGGCCGTAACGTCCGCAGGCGCTCCGGGCGGAAAGCGCTTTTGCAGCAACCGCAGCAAGTCTTCAACTCGGCTGCTGGCCTTGCCTTGGTTGATCCACTCCAGCACTACTTGCGATTCGACCATGTTCCACTCCTTCAATGCTTCCTTCCAAGGTTGCTCTCGTCCGGCGGCTTCGGCGAAGACCAACGCTAGCCCGCCGTAGTCACTGCGATGCCTTGCATCAGGCTCCAGTACGGCCAGTTCTTTCCACCGCTCCAGAATACCAGAATCGCCGCCGCCACGCATCAACGGCACCCAGGGCAGCACACAGCGGGCGATTTGGCCCGCCGCGATGCCGGCCAGCACAGCCTCAGCAACTTTATCTTGCATGTCGCGCTCGACGACTTGCAAGCAAGTCCGGCCGCCGCCAAGTTGCATGTCGCGCGAGGCCTGGCCCTGGCCCGTCAGGTTGACCACGGCCGCCACGACCTGAAATCGCCCGGCTTCATCCGTCGTCGGCCGTCGTTCCAGCCAGAGTCTGCCCAGGTAAACCAGCATACGGCCGAACATGGTGGCGTCCGGCTCCAGGCTGAATTCCAGCGGTACGGCCCACGGTTCGTTGCCGTCCGGCTGCGCCAGCCAGGCTACCGTGTCGCAGGTGCGGTCGGGGTCGCCCGGAAATGGGAGCGTGCGCGTATCCAGCCAGCCGCGAAATGTCAGCGGCAAGGGTTCGGGCGCGAACAGCCAGACCAGCAAGCCGAACGGATCGAGCTTCGCGGCATAGCGGCTGGCCTGATCGAAGCGATTCTGTGTCATCGGCGTCACTCCTTGCCCAGGATTAAATCCACACACCAGCAGCCTCGAACATGCTCGCCCGGCTGACGGCAGTGGTTCAAGAAGTTGGAGTTCGTGCAGCCGGCGTCTTCCAAGGCATCGGCCAGGATGGGCAGGCGGTCGAAGGCACGTTCGTCGTAGATGGCTTGGGCGAGCGAAACGACGGTGGCTGTGAGCCAGGAAAGATCGACGGTCACCGGGCGGAAGGGGTTGCCGAAGATGTCATACAGCAGGGGAACCTGTTTCAACAACGACGCCGCATGTCTTTCGCGCCATACCGAGTCCTCCGCGGACCAGCGTTCCAGATCATCCGCATAGTCGTCCGGATCAGGCTGTACTCCTGCTTCCAGGCTGGCCGCCGTTTCCAGCCTGGCCGCCGTTGCCGGCATGTCACGGGCGGCCAGCCTGGCTGATCCGCGCAGCACAGCCCAGAGCGGCACATGGAGAATGCCGGCATTGAGGGCCGCCTTGGCAGCGTCGAGTTGCTCCTTGGTGGCCTGGCCGTCCGCATACCGTTCCGCAAGTTCGGTGGCCTGTTGCCTGGGCGCATCGATCAGGTGCCAGATACACCGGCAGCACGCCACAGCAAACAATCGCAACTTTCGGTTGCTGGCCCGCTCCCGCAGGAAATTCAGCAATGGTCCAGGGGCTCTGCAAGTCAGCCACTCCGCTTCCGTCATCGCCGCACCCCATTCCTTTCAACCCCTCGATAAATGCTGCTGGCACGCCTGGCGCTGCCTTCGTAAGATGATAAGGTCTCAGACGCGCGCTGAGAACCGCTGCCTTTTACTCTTTGCTAAGCCGCAAGCGGCTTGTCGTGATGAAACGCACCCAGTCCAAGGCCCAACCTTCGCTGCTTCGCGAATTGAACACCCGCCAGGTGCTGTCCGCCATTCAGTCGTGCGGGCCGCTCTCCCGCGCGGAAATCACCCGGCAAACCGGCATCAGCGGGCCGACCGTCACCCGCACCGTCTCGGCGCTCATCGAAGCTAACCTGCTCGAAGAGGGCGACCTGAAGCAGTCCCCGTTGGGTCGGCCCGGCCGCGTGCTGAGCCTCGCCAGCAAGAAAGTGGCGGTGCTCGGCGCCGTGGTCGAACCGCAGCGCTGCGAGTTGGTGTCCGCCGGGCTGGACGGGCAGATTCACGCCGACAGCGTCCGCTCGTTCGTCACGCCGGGCGGTTATGGCGACCTGGTCAAGATGTTCGCCAAGCAAGTGCGGCTGGTCAGCCACGAACGGCAAACCAACATGCTCGGCCTGGGCATCAGCGTGCCCGGCTTGCTCAACCGCTGGGAGAAGCGCACGCTGGTTTCGCCCAACCTGCACCAGACCGACGGCAAGCAGCTGGGAGCGGACCTCCAGCGCGAGCTGGGGCTGGACACGATGATCGTCCAGGAATCGCACGCGCTCTGCCTGGCCGAGCAGATTTACGGCGCGGCCCAGGATACGCCCGATTTCGCCATGCTCGACATCTCCGGCGGTCTGGGCCTGGGTGTCGTCACCGGCGGCCGCAGCTTGCTGGGCCGCAGCGGCTTGGCGGGCGAGTTGGGCCATATCACGGTCGAGCTGAACGGCCGGCGCTGCGGTTGCGGCAACCTCGGCTGCCTGGAAACCGTCGCTTCCGACGCCGCCCTGGCCGTGGCGATTTCCGAACGGTTGGGCCGAACCCTGACCATCGACGATATCGTGACGGCCGTGCAATCCGGCGAACTGAAGGCTGACGCCGAGTTCCAGCGGATGTTACAATACCTGGCCGTGGGTATCGGGGTGGTGATCAACGTCTTCAACCCCCAGAAGCTGTTTATCCACGGCCGAGCGTTCGACGCCGACCCGCGCCTGTTTGATCGCCTCCTGGAACTGACCCGCCAACGCACCTTGCCGCCGTCGCTGGCCGATTGCGAGATCATCCGCGCCCGGGGCAACAAACGCCAGGGAGCGATTGCCGCCATCATCCAGCAATTGACCGGCATGGGCGACCAATGACGCCGCTTGCGGCTTCGCACGACGCGCTCGCGGCTTTGCACGACGCCCGCTTGCGGTTTAGCACGACCTGCTTGGGGGGAAGCACCGATGAAATCCGCCACCGAGTTCGCGGTCCATCTGCCGCGCCGCCTGTCCTGTCTCGCGCTGCTGCTGGGCGGCTTCCTGGCGCTGCCAGCCGCTGCCGCCGGGCAGTCGGCGGAAGGCATCGAGTTCTTCGAGAAGAAGATTCGACCGCTGCTCATCGACCAGTGCCACAAGTGCCACGCCGGCGACAAGGTGAAGGGCAGCCTGCACCTCGATAGCGGCGAAGGATTGCGCAAGGGCGGCGACAACGGCCCGGCCTTCGTGGCGGGCGCTCCGGAAAAAAGCCTGCTCATCAAGGCGATCAATTACAAGGATGAGCTGCGGATGCCGCCGCGTTCCAAGCTGAACGATCAGCAGATCGCGGACCTGACGGCCTGGGTCAAAATGGGCGCGCCCTGGCCGGTTAGCCGCGACCCGAAGGGGAGCGCTCCGCAAGCCTTCGACCTGCAAGACCGCATGAGCAAGCACTGGTGCTGGCAAGCGGTGAAAGCGCCAGACCCGCCGGCCGGCGGCGGGGACTGGGTGCGGAGTCCCATCGATGCGTTTATCCATGCGAAGCTGCAAGCGGCAGGGCTGAAGCCCGCCAAGCCGGCCGACCG
>JAGVLI010000895.1 GCA_020054355.1 Planctomycetales bacterium
GATGCTGGCGCTGGACTTGGCCAGCGCCACCTTGGCCAGCGAGGCGATGATGACCGCCACCGCCAGCAGGAAGGGCAGCGACAGCACCAGTTCCAGCGAGGCCAGTCCCCGGCGGCGCGCGGATCGGATCATCGATTGCCTTTCAGCCCCGCCGGGGCTTTAATGATTGCGGAACGGCCGTTCCTGGTCCAACGGCAGGCGCTGCAACACCGGGCGATAGGGCGCGGACACCCCGTTCGCCGCTTCCTGCAAGCGCGTCACCGGCACCAGCTTCGCCTGCCAGTTGATCTTGATTTCCGGTCGGCCCTGGCCGCCGCCGTCGTCGGCATAGTGCGGGGGGTATTCCCAGGTGTTGTTGCCGGCGGTCGGCGGCTTCCAGTTCAGGGTATCCCAGCCGACTTCGCGCTGCTGCCGGCCGGTATCCTGGCTGCTCTGGGCATTCGCATTGTAAAGGATGGCCTGCGCGTACGCGACCAGCCCTTGCGGGTTCGGCTGACCGAAGACGCCCGGCGAGATGACCGTCGGCGGCTGGCGATGCGCCAGGCCGACGACCGTGAACAGCTGGTCGGCGAGACGGGAATCGGTCGTCCAGGGTTCCTCGCCCTTGTGCAGCGGGTCGTGGTTCACCATCACGTACAGGCAGTGCTCGAAGGGCGATGGGTTGTTCTCCTCGTAGAACTCCCGGCACATGGTGCGCGTGAACTTGTGCGTGTATTCGTGATACCAGCGCGGCGTCTGCGAGAAGATCATCCAGAACATGAAGCGGATGATCGGCCGGCGATGATAGAGCACCCACGGATAGGTCGCCCGCACGATCTGCGACTGCGGGAACGTGGGTCCGTCACCGACCTGTCCCGCTTCGCGCGCCACGGGCAGGCGCAGCTGGGCGGGCTGGGGATACAGCGTGCCTTGTGCGTGGTTGCGTTTGGCAATGTCCTCGGCGGCGCGCACCGCCTGGCGCGGCACGGCCTGGGCGACCAGCCCTTCGTACTTGCCGGCCGCCGGCAGCATCTCGTCGAACATGAAATTGCGGAGGTCCAGCAGCACCTTCTGAGCGACGAGCTGGAAGATGTCGAGCACGAGCCACTCGGCCAGGCAGTACAGCTCGACGACGAAGGCGATGGCATCGAGGATATAGCCGGCGATCACGGTGGGCGGAAAGACCGACTGCTCCAGCGCCCCGGCCGCCTGCTTCACGGTGTAGACGATCCGCAGCCAGCGCAGCAGCTCGTTCTTGCCGTGCAGGATGGTGGCGTCCGCCTCGATGTTCTGGGCATCGTCGCCGATGTACTGGTCGGCAATCGTGCCGGTGGCGACCCGGGCAGTGCGCGCCGCCTCGGCCGCTTGCCGTACTTCGGTCCCGCGGCTCTTGGCGCTCTGATGCGTGCCCGCCTCGTCGGCATCTGCCGGCGTCTTGCCGCGCAGCTTCTTGCCGCCGAAGGCTTCGTGCAGCACCACCAGCGACATCATCTCGCCCATGACGTGGTTGGTCGCCGTGATGGCGTTCATGCCCCGCGCCATCCAGACCGTGCCGGAAATAGCGGAGGCGTCGGCGGCGTTTTGCGTCTCGATCTTGCGGTTGACCGTGTGGCCGGCGTTGGCCACCAGCCCCGCCAGGATCAGGAAGAACAGGATGACGAACAGCGTCACCAGCGCGATCATGCCGTCCTCGCTGGCGTGCAGGCCCGGCTGGCGATTTGGCCCGGACGTTTCGCCGTCGAGGATTTCGCGCAGACACCGCAGCAGGCGAGCGGCGGGCGTAAGCCCGCTGTTTGCGCCGTCAGTAACCGGCGCTTCCAACAGCGGGCTTACGCCCGCCGCTCGCCTGGAGCGGCCCGCGTTTCGCCTGGGATCGCTATTCCGAAACATAGTGAATCCCCAGCCGCACGCCGTCTTTCGGTCCTTCGTTCGGCAGCGTCGCTTTCGAGGTAATCCGCAGCGCCGGCTGACCGATGGCAGCGCTGGCCGTCGGTTCGCGCAGCAGCCGGCCCACGCCGAGGATGTTGAACGGACAATCGTAGGTCACGGTCGCGGTGACGTCGGCATTCCAGCCCGGCGTGCCCGGCGGTTCGAGCCGCACCCTGCTGGCCCGCTTCGCGAACCGATACTTGGCGATCAGGTATTGCTCGACGCTGCCGCCCCTGCCATTCCAGTCCGCGCCAGGCTTGAACATGGCCAGGAAAGAGCTGTCTTTCGGCTTCCGGGCATACTGCTGATACGCCCTGGCATACTCCCGCGCGCCGCTCGGTGTCTGCCCGCCGACGCCCGCCCGCTGGGCATGCAGCGGGTTCGAGCTGGCGAACGGCGTCATGGCATGAACGACGGCGCGCTCCGCTCGGCTTTGCTGCTGATTCGCCGGCTCGGCCGACGACCAGACGATGGCCGAGCGCGCCCCGGCATAGGCCGCATAAACAGTGCCGATCTTCACCACGAGGATCAGCGACGTCTCGATGACCCCGCAGACCAGCGCCAGGTAGATCGGAAAGGTCATCACATAGGCCAGCGAGTAGGCGGCCCCTTCTTCCTCCGCCAGCAGGAACGACCGGCAAGCGCTCCAGCGGAAGCCGTGCAGCGCACGACAGGTCAGGACCGCCAGCAGCACGACGCCGGCCAGCCACAGCCCCCAGATATGCTCCACCGAATGAAAATACTCGGAGTCGATCATGTTGGTCGGTCGGTAGTTTAGCCGCGAGCCGGAGGCGGGCGCTGCGCGTCAAAGGAACGGCCACCCCACCAGGGTGCCGATGACGTGGAACAGCCGGATGCACGCCTTGCTGCCCAGCCAGAGCAGAAAGATCACGACCGGCAGGGTAATCGCCGTGGCGAAGACGGCTTCCAGGGAGGCCAGGCCCAGTCTGCGCAGCCGCCAGCGGCGTTGAGTTATCACCATGATTGCGGCCATCCCGTCCAGACGAGCACGGTCCCCAGGGTGAAGAACAACGCCAACGGCACCTTCCGGTGCAGCAATTCCTCTTGCTCGGCGGTCGGCGGCGCCACCCGGAAGGGCAGCAGAAACGCTCCGATCCGACGACCCAAAGCTCCCGCCAGGTGCATTGGCCCCACGGTCCAGATCGTCCAGGACAGCATCGCGATGGCCGCGACGATGTAGGTGCAGATCAGGATGGCGATCCCTTCTTCGACGCCGTTCAACGCCCCGAGCGCCGTGGCCAGTTTCACGTCGGCCGCCCCGCTGCCGCCCGCCAGCTGATAGACGAAGAACATGATGACGAAGCAGACTGCCGCCCCCGCCAGGGAGTGACCCAGTCCGACAGCGCCCAGCCAGCCCGCGCTCGCTTCACCATTCTTCAGCTGCACGATACGATAAGGCAAGACTTTCGGGACGGGCCTGGCACAAGAAGGAGTATCTGGTCCACCGGGCTGGAGTGTTGACGCTCGATCTGGCTGTACCGCAAATGCGGGAAGCCAAACTTCGCTTCGACGCGACCAGCAGCCGGAAATTCGATTGGGAGTTCCTGCGCATGCTGCGCAAGCATGCCGGCTATCGCGACCAGGTGCCCGTCATCGAGGAGACGCAACGGTTGGAATCGTACAAGGACGATCTGGTGCAGCTGATCGATATGGTGTGTGGCGCAGTGCTCTCGGAGGAGAAAAGATACACGCGGCCCATTGCCCAGCGCGTGGCGGGGAGAATTGTCTATCCGCCTCTGGAATAGAACCGCCCCGAAATCCTGGTCGGGATTCCGGGGCTGGGACAATACCCGCCGGTCGAGATCGCGAAGGCCATCCCAAGGATGACTCTTATCGCACAGCTGGCGGTTGCCCGCTGCTGTGCTATCTGCGATCCAGGAACACCGCCGCGCCCTGGACGGCATTCGGTGGCGTGTTTGTCAATTATTATTCTATCGGCATGATCTAGGCCGTCAATCGAGCTTTTCGGGCAGCCCTGCGAGCACCAAGCATTTTTGTTGAACGGAACGCACTGCTTGCCGTAGCGTGTAGGCCATTGCATCCGAATTCCCGAACCGCGGTGAGGCACCATGCTCAAACTCGCCATGCTCGGCATGTGGCACACGCACGCCGACGGCATCGTCCGCCAGGTGGTCGAACATCCGCAAGAGTTCTCCCTGGTCGGCTTCCACGATCCGGACCCCGCCGTGGTCGCCGCACGCAAGAAGCAGTGGGGCGAAAAAGTGCCCGGCTTCCGGCTGTTCGACAGCGCCGACAAGCTGCTGGCCGAGCAGTGCGACGGCGTGGTCGTCGAGGGCCGGGTGTACGAGAACCTCAAGCTGGCCAAGCTGGCGCTCGACAGCGGCCGGCCGGTGATGCTGGAAAAACCCGCCGGCGACAAGTTCGCCGATTTCAAGGCACTCATCGACCTGGCCCAGCGGAAACACCTGCACATCCAGATGATCTACCTGTTCCGCTACATGCCGGCCGTGCGGGAAATGCTCGAGCGCGCCAAGTCGGAGGTCGGCAAGATTTACGAGTTCCGCGCCCGGCTGCCCAAGGACATCCGCGATTATCAACGGTTCGTCGATGAGCTGAAGCCCTACCAGGGCGGCATGTTCTTCGAGATGGCCGGACATATCATCGACATGATGGCAGCGCTGCTGGGCAAGCCGAAGTCGGTCGCGCCCTTCCTGGCCCACCATCACGCGCAGGGGCCGAAGGACTACATCGACAATGGCCTGGCCGTCTTCGGCTACGAGCGCGCCTGGGGCATCATCGAGGTGCCGGCCCTGGAAGCGGCGTCGTACTCCCGGCGCATCGAGGTCTACGGCACCGAGGGCGCCGTGGTCATCCCGCACCTGGGCAGCGGCCACCTGGCGAACAAGAACGTGCAGCCGGTCGAGGTCTTCAAGGCGGGGGCCAAGGACTGGCAGCGATTGGAGTTGCCCAATCAGCCGTTGCAGCTCAGCGATCTGCGCGAGTTCGCGGCGGTGCTCGCCGGCAAGAAAGCGCCGGATTACAGCATGGAACACGACCTGCTCGTGCAGGAAGCGCTGCTGACCGCGAGCGGGATGAAGTGACCCTGCGCATTACCTGATTTCGCCCGCAATCGAAAGGGCAAGCTTTTCATGCGAAAATCTCTGCTGCTGCTGGGGCTGACGTGCTTCCTGGGTTTGACCGCCGCCGTGGCTCAGGAAGCCAAGAAGGTGGAGCTGCAAGGCAAGCTCCGCACCGGCATCGTCGCCATCGGCGGCGAGACGACCGGCGCCATCATCGAAACCAAGGACGGCGCCTTCGAGCTGGACCTCGGCAAGGACAAGGCACTGCGCGAAAAGGCGGACAAGCTCAACGGCAAGGCGGTGCAAGTCTCCGGAACGCTGACCGTCCGCAAGGGCGTGGAAGTGAAGGAGCGAAAGATCGTCGCCGTCAGCAAGCTCGAAGAGGCGAAGAAGTAGCAGCGCTCATTCCTGCTGCTTCTCGCGCGCGTCCGCGTCGCCGGTGATGAGGCGCGCCGAGCGATTGCGGGTGAGGTAGTTCCAGGCCCACTGGATCAGCACCAGCACCCGGTTCTCGAAATGCACGATGTTCATCAGGTGGATGAACAACCAGATCAGCCAGGCGAGGTAGCCCTTGAAGCTGCGGCCGCCCAGCAGCGCCACTGCCCGGCCCCGGCCGATGGTGGCCATCGCGCCGTAGTCCTTGTACTCGAACGGCGCCGGCGATGCTTGCCCTTGCAGCCGGGACTGGATCAGGCGGGCGACATAGCCGCCCTGCTGCATGGCGGTCGGCGCTACGCCGGGCAACGGCTTGCCGCCCTGGTGCGAAAAATTCGCCAGGTCGCCGATGACGAACACTTCCGGATGGCCCGGCAGCGTCAGGTCCGGCTCGACTGGCACCCGGCCGCAGCGGTCCGGCTGCACGTTGACGGCTTTCGCCAGCAGGGCACCCAACGGCGAAGCCGCCACGCCCGCCGCCCAGAGCACGGTCCGCGTCGGAATATGCTCGCTCTGCTCGCCCATCTTGACCGTGACGCCATCCGCCTGCACATCGCTGACGTGGGCATGCGTGCGGACGGTCACGCCCAGGGAAGCCAATTGCTTCACCGCCTGCTCGGACAGCGCCGGTGGGAAGGCGGCCAGGATGTGCGGCGACCCTTCCAGCAGCAGGACGCGGGCGCTGCGCGTGTCGATATTCCGGAAGTCGTTCCGCATCGTGTAATGAGCCAGTTCGCCGATGACGCCGGCCAGCTCCACGCCGGTCGGCCCGCCCCCCACCACAACGAAAGTCAGCAGCGCGTCGCGCTGCGCCGGGTCGGTCTCGAACTCGGCGCGCTCGAAAGCCAGCAGGATGCGCCGGCGCATTTCAGTCGCGTCCTCGATGGTCTTCAGCCCCGGCGCCAGCGCTTCCCATTCGGGATGGCCGAAATACTGATGCGTCACGCCGGCTGCGACGACCAGTGTATCGTAGGTCATGTCCCGTTCGGCCAGCAGCACGCGCCGTCCGGCCAGGTCGATATCGCGGACTTCGTCGAGCAGCACTTTCACGTTCTGATGCTTGCGCAGCACGGAGCGCAGCGGCGCTGCGATGTTGGCCGGCGACAGTCCGCCGGAAGCGACCTGGTAAAGCAGCGGCTGAAACAGGTGATGGTTGCGGCGGTCGATCAGCGTGACGCGCACCGGCGCTTTCTTGAGCGCCTGCGCGACGCTCAGGCCGCCGAAGCCGCCGCCGACAATCACGATATGAGGCAAATCGCTGGCCATCCTTCGCCTAGCCCTTGAAGAACAGGCTGTACGACAGAACGAGCAGCACGATGGCGGTCACTAGACAGTAGACCCGATCGCGCTGAATCGCGAACGCGACCAGCGAGAAGACCACGCGGGCGAACGGCGTCGCCAGCAGCACCAGGACGCCGAGCATGATGATGCCCCGGCTATCCAGCTTCAGGGCGTCGCCGACGATGCCGGTCGGCTGGCGGTACTCGCGCGGTTCGCCGCGAAAAACGCTGTAGTCGTGCCGTTGCTGTCCATCGTGCATCAGGAACAGGATGCCGCCCAGCACCACGATGGCGGAGGCCAGCACGACGCCGGTGCGCAGCAGGTTGCCGAGCATCTGGTCTATGCGTTCTTCGGTCCAGGTATTCGGAGCTTCGGGCATCTCACAGGCTCCCGGTCAGACCGCTGTAGATCATCTGCGCCGCCAGCGCCGCCAGCACCAGGTTGAAGACCACCCGCAGCACGCCGACCTTGGCATGGGCCAGCACCTTGCTGCCGATCATCGCGCCCAGCAGCACGCCGAGCAGCACCGGCATGCACAGCACCGGATCGATGTAGCCGCGATTGAGGTAGATGCCAGCGCTGGCGGCGGCGGTCACGCCGATCATGAAGTTGCTGGTGGTCGTCGAGACCTTGAAGGGCAGCTTCATGATCTGGTCCATCGCCAGCACCTTGAGCGCCCCGGAGCCGATGCCAAGCAAGCCCGACAGGATGCCCGCCACGAACATCATCGCCCAGCCTTGCGGCACCCGCGTCGGGCAGTAGCTTTGCAGACCTTCCGGCGTCGGGAAGGTGCCATTCAGTTGCAGTTTCATGGCCAGCGGGTCCGGCTGCTCCGCAAGCGCACTTTCCGGGCGGCCGCGCAGCGACAGCGCCACCGAACCGAGCAGCACGAAGCCGAAGATGACCGCGATGGTTTCCGCTGGCAGCCAGCCCGCGACCCAGGCACCGGTGACGGCCCCCAGCGTCGTCGCCACTTCGAGAAACATGCCGATGCGCACGTTGGAATAGCCTTCCTTGACATACGCGGCAGCCGCCCCGGACGAGGTAGCAATCACCGACACCAGTGCCGTGCCGATGGCGTACTTGATGTCCACTTTCAGCAGGATGGTCAAGAGCGGCACGATGATGACGCCGCCGCCCAGGCCCGACAGCGCGCCGATCAGGCCGGCGGCGATCGCGCCGGCGAAGAGGATCGACGCCAGGGTGAGTAGGTTGATGTCCATGATGGAAACGCTCGCCTTCGGCTCGCGGCTAAACGACACCAATCAGCTCGGCCCGATCATCTTTTCCGGCCGCACGATCTGGTCGAACTCCTCGCCGCTGAGGTGGCCCAGCTCCAGAGTGGTTTCCTTCAGCGTCTTGTTGTCCTTGTGCGCCTTCTGGGCGATCTTGGCGGCTTTCTCGTAGCCGATCTTCTCGTTGAGCGCCGTCACGAGCATCAGCGAATTGGTCAGGTGTTCCCTGATCTTGTCGCGCCGAGGCTCGATGCCAACCACGCAATGCTCGGTGAACGACCGGCAGGCGTCGGAGAGCAAGCGGACGGAGTGCAGGAAGTTGTAGATCATCACGGGCTTGAAGACGTTCAGCTCGAAGTTGCCCTGCGAGCCGGCCAGGCCGATGGCGGTGTCGTTGCCGATCACCTGCACGCAGACCATGGTCATGGCCTCGGACTGCGTCGGGTTGACCTTGCCCGGCATGATCGACGAACCCGGCTCGTTTTCAGGCAGCGACAGCTCGTTCAGGCCGCAGCGCGGGCCGGACCCCAGCCAGCGCACGTCGTTGGCGATCTTCATCAGCGAGCAGGCCAGCGTCTTCAGCGCCCCGGAGGCCATTACCAGGCCGTCGTGGGAAGAGAGCGCCGAGAACTTATTCGGCGCCGAGACGAACGGCAGGCCGGTTTCCTTGGCGATTGTCTTGGCGGAGCGCTCGGCGAATTCCGGGTGCGTATTCAGGCCGGTGCCGACCGCCGTGCCGCCCAGGGCCAGCTCGTAGAGGTCCGCCAGCACGAACTCGATGCGCTTGATGTCGTGATCGAGCTGATCGACGTAGGCCGAGAACTCCTGGCCGAGCGTCAGGGGCACCGCGTCCATCAGGTGGGTCCGGCCGATTTTGACGATGCCGGCCCACTCCTTGGCCTTGGCGTCCAGGGCGTTGCGCAGCACCTTCAACTGGGGCAGCAGCCGGTGGACGAGCTTCTCGGCGGCGGCCATGTTCATCGCCGTCGGGAAGGTGTCGTTGGACGACTGCGACATGTTCACGTCGTCGTTGGGATGAACGGGCTTCTTGCTGCCCATCTCGCCGCCGGCCAGCTCGATGGCCCGGTTGGAGATGACCTCGTTGGCGTTCATGTTGGTCTGGGTGCCGCTGCCGGTCTGCCAGATGCGCAGCGGGAAGTGATCGTCGAGCTTGCCCTCGATGACCTCGTCCGCCGCCTGGGCGATGAGCTTGGCCTTGTCGTCCTTGAGCTTGCCCAGGTCGCGGTTGACCAGGGCGGCGGCCTTCTTGAGGATGCCGAACGCCCGGATGAGGATGCGCGGCATGCGGTCGTCGCCGATGTCGAAGTGGTGGAGCGAGCGCTGCGTCTGCGCGCCCCAGTAGCGGTCGGCCGCCACCTCGATCTTGCCCATGCTGTCGGTTTCGGTGCGGGTCTTCTGGCCGGGAGTGTGCTGCATGATCGTGAAGTCCTTGACTGGGTTCATCGCTCGATGTCCATGCAGATAGTTGTATGAACCGGATCGACGAGGTGGAGGCGGCGCGCTGCGCACCTGGAAGTTCTGGCGGCGGCTGGGGGGTTTCGCTATTATTCCCGGTATGAAAATCACGCAAGTGGAAAGCCAGGTGCTGCGGCTGCCGTTGAGCCGGCCGATCACGGCCCCGCTCGCGCCCGGCAGCCTGCCGTTGGCCGGCGATGGCTCATCCTTCGGCGGCATCCGGCTGGATCACCTCTTCATGCTGGTGGTGCATCTCGACACCGATGCGGGCCATCGCGGGCTGGGCTTCGCCTACACGCTCGGAGATCGGAAGAGC